>NZ_JAMJWC010000001.1:1214766-1518457 GCF_023554555.1 Sphingobacterium sp. lm-10 | reverse complement strand
TTTTTGGATAGGGCAGAAAGACGTTCGAAGTCAGGAATGCTATATGCGGGGTTTCCGATGGTTTCTACATAAAGCGCTTTGGTACGGTCATCAATTAATTTCTCAAATTCGTCTGGATCACCCTGGTCTGCAAAGCGTACTTCAATGCCTAGCCTTTTAAAGGCAACTTTAAATTGATTGAATGTGCCGCCATAGAGATGGGAGCTCGCCACAAAATTATCTCCGCTTTCTAGGATATTATTCAGTGCGATAAATTGGGCTGCTTGGCCGGAAGAAACCGCCACTGCCGCTAAGCCACCTTCCAGCGCTGCTATTCTCTTTTCAAAGACATCCGTTGTCGGATTCATAATCCGAGTGTAAATATTTCCAAACTCCTTCAATGCAAAAAGGTTGGCGCCATGTTCTGCGTTGTTAAAAACGTAAGATGAGGTTTGATATATCGGGAGTGCGCGTGCCCCAGTAGTGGGATCGGCTTCCTGTCCTGCATGTATTTGCAGGGTTTCAAATTGTAACGGTTTTTTGTAGGCCATAGTAACTTAATTATTGTGGAACATAAAATCAGGATTAGTCTGTACGAAAGGAAAGAGTCGTTTATAGGTTGCGGTAGGCCAAATCGATGTACAGGTCATCGCTTAAGACTAATCACAAAAAACGACTATCGCATTCGTGAGTGGCAAGCAACCAATTGCAGCCAATGACAAATCGCTGTAGAAATTAAGTGTGGACGATCTTCCGAAGAAGGGAATAAGTTGATTTTTTCGTTCATCTGTTCTATTATTTATATACTCCAAAACATGGTTTTGGACAGGAATTGGCACCTTTTCAACGCTCTGTTGTTGGTTGCCAGCGGGTCATCGAGCCAGTCTCTCGCCGCTTCTTTATAAATCAAGACCTGATCGCTTTGGTGTAGGTGTTGATTTGTATTATCGAATGATATACATAGCAAATATAGGGTTTTTGTACAGCCATGCAAATATATGATCAAATCTTTTTGGAAATGTTTCCTAGCTGAGATACTATTAAAGTTGGTTAATCAAGTGTATTGGGAGTTGTTTATCCGCATCTCCAACTCCTTTTGTTTAGTGCCTTGAAGATGAATATTGTTGTTAAAATAGGCTAAAATGTTTTAGCATTTAAATTATTTTAATCATCAATTTAATTAGTTGATATACAGGTTTTTATCCATGTGTATTTGCTACAATAAGCGTTTTTATAATTTCCCGACAATTGGTTTATGGTTAATTTTGTTTCATAAAATCAAACGAATAAACTGTAATGCAAAAAATTCTTCAAGACTACCAAATTGAACTTGCTTTAGAGCCTAAAGGTGAGGTGTTTAGTGAGTTAACACCCGCCGAATTAATTGAGCATGCCATTTTGAATAAGGAAGCGACACTTTCTGCTTCCGGTGCGCTGAATATTATGACAGGAACTTTTACAGGACGCTCTCCTCGTGATCGCTATCTGGTGCGTGATGAAGTCACGGAGGATACGGTGCATTGGAATGATACCAATCAACCCGTCAATCCGAGTGTATTTGAGGCACTTGAACAACAAGTGAAAGTTTATTTAGATTCTTGCAAATCACTTTATACACGCACGGCAAATATCGCAACGTATGCTAAATATAGCAGGAGAATTCACTTTGCGACGGAGCTGGCTGCACAAGATTTGTTTATCAGTAATATGTTCCTTCCTAAGCAAGAAGTGGAACAGCAAAAGGATTGGACGGTGTGGGTGGCATCTCTATTAAAAATCGAAAATTATGAGGAACTGGGTCTTCGAGCATCGAATGCGGTGGTGCTTGATTTTACCCGGCGTAAAGTGCTAATCATTGGAACGGCATATACAGGAGAAATCAAAAAGAGCATGTTTTCTATGATGAATTTTGTGTTGCCACAAGATCATGGTGTCTTTCCAATGCATTGCTCGGCTAATACAGGTAAAAATGGAGAAACAGCCTTGTTTTTCGGTTTATCTGGCACAGGGAAAACCACCTTGTCTGCAGATCACGATCGTTATCTGATTGGTGATGATGAGCATGGTTGGTCGGACGAAGGAATCTTCAATTTAGAGGGAGGTTGTTACGCCAAATGCATCAACCTAAAAGTCGAAAGCGAACCCGATATATTTGGTGCTGTGCGGTTTGGGGCATTAACAGAAAATATGCTTTACATGCCAGAAAGTCGCTATCTGGATTACGAAAATAGCGCTGTCACAGAAAATATACGGGTGTCATACCCTATCAATTACATACCACATGTGGTAAAGATCAATCACTCCGCTTCGCCAAAGCACATATTTTTTCTGACGGCAGATGCTTTTGGCGTGTTGCCGCCATTATCCAAGCTTACGGTGGAGCAATCGATGTATTACTTTCTAAATGGATACACCGCGAAAGTGGCGGGTACCGAGGTAGGAATTGCAGAGCCCGTGGCTACCTTTTCCGCTTGTTTTGGTCAAGCATTCTTGCCGCTACATGCAAGGCGCTATGCTGAAATGTTGCGTGATCGATTGCAACAGGATTCTTCTACACAAGTTTGGTTAGTAAATACAGGCTGGATAGGAGGGCCATATGGTGTGGGACGCCGTATCCCGCTATATCACACACGTGCTATGATCCGTGCCGCGATGTCAGGTGCATTGAAAGATGAGCATTATGTACAGCACCCGGTTTTTGATCTTTCGATGCCAACCGCTTGTCCACTCGTGCCAGATACCATTTTGAATCCTCAATCTCTTTGGCAAGATGCGGAAAGCTACACGCACAAAGCACAGGAATTAAAAGACCTGTTTGAAAAAAACTATCAGAAATACACCTACTAAATCGGCGCGATCTTACATTATGGAATTTAAAACCTTAGGGCAGTTCATCATTGAAAAGCAGGAAGAGTTTCCGTTTGCCAAGGGAGAGCTTTCCCGTTTGCTACGGGATATTGGTATTGCTGCGAAAGTGGTAAATAGGGAGGTCAATAAAGCCGGGCTTGCTGAAATTCTTGGTCCTTACGGACAGTTCAATGTACAGGGCGAAGAACAGCAGAAGTTGGATGTATTAGCCGACAAGGAGTTTATCTCAGCGCTGAAGCGCGGTGGAGAATGTTGCTACATTGCTTCCGAAGAACATGAAGAGGGGTTGGATCTATCATCGGAGGGTAAATACATTGTATGTATTGACCCCCTCGATGGATCTTCCAATATTGATGTCAACATTTCGATAGGAACAATATTCTCTATTTATCGTCGTAAATCTTCGTCGGGCCGCGTATCCGAAGAAGATGTATTACAGCAAGGTGTGCATCAAGTGGCTGCCGGCTATGTACTGTATGGCTCATCGACGATGTTAGTGTACACTACTGGTCATGGAGTAAACGGTTTTACATTAGACCCCAGTATTGGCGAATTTTGCTTGTCACACCCGATGATGCGTATTCCCGAAAATGGCAATACCTATTCGATTAATCAAGGTAACTTTATCAACTTCCCGCCTGCGATAAAAGAGTATGTCAAAATGTGCCAGGAGGAGAATTTGGAATCTGGTCGTCCGTACTCGCTACGGTATATCGGGTCTCTAGTCGCAGACCTACACCGTACAATACTCAAAGGTGGTATCTTTATGTATCCTGAAAGTGTTCGGCATCGTAAAGGAAAGCTGCGCCTCATGTATGAATGTAATCCCATGGCATTTATTCTAGAACAGGCCGGTGGTCGAGCTTCTACGGGAAAAGAGCGTATTTTGGAAATACAACCGGATGAATTGCATCAACGCACTCCGTTGGTGATCGGAAGTTCAGCTATGGTGCTGGTGGTCGAAAAGTTGTACGCTGATATAGGTAAAATAGCTCAAAGCACATAGATAAGCACTACTCGAAAATACAATACCTCTATTCACATAAGTAGCGTTTTATTAGCATATCTTAAAGTAAGCGAAAGCGAAGACCAATTTGCAATTGTTGAATAAAGGTATCACTTGGCTCATTAATACGACTAATGCGATGCTGACGGCGGTATCTAAAGTAGAGTTTGCTCCATTCTATACCAAGTGCATATCCTGAGGTTAGCTCTGTCCTGAACGCGGGTAAACCATTATGGAGACGGTGTTTTTCTTCGTTAAGTAATTTGCTGAATTCTATACCCGCAAGTAGTGCAAATTGTGGTGTGATGGTTAGTTTGGCCAACAATGGAAGGTTAAAGTAATCAACTGACCGCGTTGCTTTGCTAACGCCATTAGGTAGCGAATGGGTAGTTTCGTTAGTACGTAAGCGCGAAACATTATAGCCTGGCTCCAACTGTAACGCAAAATATCTGCCCAATTCATACGTAATGAAAGCACCGAATTGGAAGCCTATTCGATTAGATGAACGAAACTCGTCGCCAATTGCTTTGCTAAAATTACCTCCACCGTGTACACCTAATTGTACTTGTGCTTGTGCAGAAAAAACAGTGATGCAGTATAGCATGCAAAGGAGTGCGAGTCTATTTTTGTTTTTATGTAAGGTACTGCTGCTTGTTAGAGTCATGTCATGCGTGAGTGAAGAAGCAAAAATATGAAAAATGACCTCAAAGAATATTGACTTTTGTAACATTTTAGTCAATTGTTCATGTTTTGTAATATGAGACTTAATAACGCCAAACTGTGAGGTATTTGCAGATTAAATTGGTGTTTCTACGAGTTATGCAGCTGTTATCGTATAATATATGAGATTTTAATCGTTTATTTTGATCAAACATGGAGAATTTATGCCTGTAAGCAGTCTGTTTTTTGTATTTTTTTGTACGTTTACGGTGTCTAATAAATTAATCTAAATCATGTGGTATAAGAAGTCCATATCAAAGTTGGTTGCGGAGGCGCAGCAAAGTGGAGAAGGAACGCTAAAAAGAACATTAACGAGTACCGGTCTCGTAGCCCTTGGCGTGGGTGCAATTATCGGAGCCGGGTTGTTTTCATTAACGGGTATCGCGGCAGCGGATCACGCTGGTCCAGCGGTGACCATCGCCTTTGTGATTGCTGCAGTTGGTTGCGCATTTGCAGGTCTTTGTTATGCTGAGTTTGCTTCCATGATTCCGGTTGCTGGGAGTGCGTATACGTATTCTTATGCTACCATGGGTGAATTTATGGCGTGGATAATCGGTTGGGATTTGGTATTAGAGTATGCGCTAGCCGCCGCTACGGTATCTGCCAGTTGGTCGCAGTATGTCAATCAATTGGTGATTACCATGTTTGGACAAGGCCTACCCGAAACTATTTTGCACGGGCCATGGGAGGGAGGTTTTGTGAATCTTCCCGCTATTATCATTGTGGTTTTGATCTCTCTTTTGTTGATGCGTGGTACACAAGAATCGGCATTAGTCAACAATATATTAGTGATCTTGAAAGTAGCTGTGGTATTGGTATTCATCATTATAGGATGGAGTTTTATCAATCCGGCCAATCACGATCCCTTCATTCCTGTCAATGAAGGGGAAGAGTTGCTGCGAGCTGGCAAGATCGGAATGTTCGATTTTTTCAGTGAGGGTTACTTTGGTCATTATGGAATTAGTGGTATTCTGAGAGCTGCGGGTGTGGTATTTTTTGCATTCATAGGCTTTGATGCGGTGAGTACTGCGGCACAAGAAGCAATAAATCCTAAAAAGGGTATGCCTATCGGTATTATCGGTTCACTGATAATCTGTACGTTGTTTTACGTAGCATTTTCTTATGTATTAACGGGTTTAGCGAATTATAAAGACTTTCAAGGGGATGCTAGTCCGGTAGCTACTGCATTTGCTGCAACGGGCTATACGTTTTTAAATACTGCTATGACGGTTACGATCATCGCTGGCTATACGTCTGTGATTTTGGTGATGTTATTAGGTCAAAGTCGCGTGTTCTACACGATGAGTAAAGATGGTCTTTTGCCAAAAATGTTCTCAGACCTTTCCAAGCGTCAAACTCCGTGGAAAACGAACATGATCTTTATGATATTCGTGAGCATCTTTGCGGGCTTTGTGCCGGTGTCGGATTTGGGACACATGGTGAGTATTGGTACTTTATTCGCGTTTAGCTTGGTCTGTATTGGTGTGGTTGTGCTTCGTTACAAGAACCCTACTGCCGAGCGTCCGTTCAAAACACCTCTAGTGCCTTTAATTCCAATCTTGGGCGTATTAGTGTGTGTGGCAATGATGGCTTCACTACCTATTGAGAGCTGGGAACGTTTAGGGATCTGGATGTTGCTTGGTGTGGTGATCTACTTCATTTACGGCAGAAGTCGTAGTGTATTACGTAAAGAGATTGAAAGTGGAAGATACGAACAGGATTAATTCTTAATCACAGCTTTATAAAACAAACGCTGCCTGATACAGGGCGGCGTTTGTTGTTATATACCACAAAAAATTAGTACATTACGGCAGTTTTAATTTAACACCAAACATTACATATTTGAAATTTACCGAATTTGGTTTCGTTCCAACATTGGAAGAGGGACTAGAAAGTATGGGATTCCAGGATGCAACTCCAATACAGGAACAAACCATACCCGTTATACTAAAAAATAAAGACCTGATTGCTTGTGCGCAAACAGGCACAGGAAAGACCGCTGCTTATTTACTGCCTATCCTCAATAAGATTTGTGAAAATCCTAAAGAATTTGTCAATACGATCATTTTGGTACCCACGCGCGAGTTGGCGTTGCAGATTGACCAACAGATTATGGGCTTAGGATATTTTACAGGAGCCACATCTATTTCTGTGTACGGTGGTGGGGATGGAATGGGGTATGAACAGCAAAAACGTGCCCTTCGTGATGGTGTTAATATTATAGTGGCCACACCGGGTCGCCTAATTAGTCATATGTCTTCCGGAAAGTTTGATTTTACGCAGCTGGAACACTTGGTCTTGGATGAAGCAGATACCATGTTAGATATGGGATTTCACGATGATATTCTTCGGATTATCAGCTACCTTCCTAACAAGCGGCAAAGTCTATTATTCTCGGCCACCATGCCGGGTAAGATCCGTACATTGGCGAAAAAAATTCTGGAGGATCCACAAGAGATTAATATTGCTATTTCCAAACCTTCTGCCGGAATAGATCAGCATGCGTACATGACGTATGATGATCAGAAAGGCAAGTTGATTCGACACATTCTGTCGAACGAAGCCTATACTAGTATCATTATTTTTGCTTCGAAGAAGGAGATTGTAAAAACCTTAGCTCGTGATCTTTCACGAAGTGGCATCGAGGCAGAAGGGTTTCATTCGGACTTGGAACAAGCTCAGCGAGAGTCCATCATCAATAAGTTCCGCTCAAAGCGCCTACGAGTATTGATTGGGACTGATGTTATTAGTAGAGGAATTGATATTGTGGGCATCAGTTTGGTCGTCAACTACGATGTACCACCAGACCCGGAGGATTACGTACATCGCGTGGGTCGTACGGCACGGGCTTCTACCACAGGTACAGCGATCACCTTTATCAATGAAAAGGATCAATCTCGTTTTTCAAGAATCGAAAGCCTTATAGAATACGAAATCAAAAAGATGCCGCTACCAGAGGGATTCGGAGCAGCGCCGACATATAATCCACGATCATCAGCACCGCAAAAACGAAATAATTTTCGCAAGAAAAAAAATAATGGCAGAAAAGCGAGTCCTTCACAAGGATCCGCCGGTACGAACAAAGCTTCTTAATTTTATCTTTCTTCTGAAATCTGTAGCTTGTTTGCTGTAACCTTGTTCTTGACATCCCGACCCAAACAATATTTGGGTCGGGATGTTTCTTTTAATAACCTTTGAACAACAAGTAGAATTATGTATTAATACCATTGTTATGTTTATTAAAAAAGACCTTTTACAAAAAATTGAACAGTATCGTGCGGAATTTGTGGCTATGAGTAGCGAGGTGACAGATTATTCTGCCGAGGAGATCTTTGATACGTACTTCTACGAAGAAAGTGATGAGTTGCCTACTGTAGGCTTCAATCCTCAATCTGGTGAGCATTTACGTGTGGGGGAGAAGATTTATTATCATCCTGATAAAAGCCATCTGGTGCCGGAAAATTTGCGGCAGGAGCTTCGGGAAGCCAAATTGGACGATTAAATAGATAGTAAACTGTTATATTTAACATATTAAACATTTTTATATTATGGGTTATAATAGGAAATTTAGCCACAGTGTCAATGGTGATTCTGTAGAATTTGACGTTACATACAATACTGAAAATCATTATTTTACGGTGCTTGAATCTGGTTTGTCGGATTCTTATCTGCTAAAGTTTGATATGGCGACCCGTACATGGAGTACGGATGGAGGGGCGGAATCGAAAATTGCTGCGGAAGATTTGGCAATATTAGTGCAAAAGCATTTTGGAAGATCCGTGTAATGAATACCCGCGTTGCCAGTATTATACTACAATCGCTTACCCACCACATAATATGCGTAAGCATGTAAAAAGCGAAGATACTATCTTCGCTTTTTACATTAGTTGCTATGCGTAAACCTGGACTCGACTCGCTTGCCTCAATCACAGATTCTCAAAATTTCCTAAAAATAAAAAAGCCCTTTAAGATATCTTAAAGGGCTTTGGGTAAATGATGGGGCTCGAACCCACGACCCTCGGTACCACAAACCGATGCTCTAACCAACTGAGCTACATCTACCGTCTTTTCGTGTTACAAAAATAGTATAATTATGTAATTGTAGCAAGTATTCTTTTTGAAATTAATGAGTGGCAGAATAACTTGATGATTGCTAGGATATTAATTTTTATAATTTCTTTAATTCACGAACTTGCCTGCCAAAAAATATGCCTTGATGTATGTTTAAAATACATCAAGGCATATCATGTGAGTTATCGACTATTCGAAAATTCCATTTTTAAGAGTGTTTTATATCCATCTCATCCACGTAATCTTCGCGCATCTTAAAGTCTTCGACCATAAGATCTACGTAGTTTGCATTTTCTTTACTGCCGAAGCGACGTTGTAAGCCATCGAAGATGGAGTATACGACGGGCACGATCACTAAGGTCAGGAATAGAGATGATAACAGTCCACCGATGATGACAATGGCCAAACCACGGTTGGTATCCGCCCCATCACCTGTAGCAATAGCAATCGGAATCATCCCAAATACCATTGCGATGGTGGTCATCAAGATCGGCCGTAGACGCGCATGGTTTGCTGCTACGAGCGCATCGAATGTGCTGGCACCAGATTCCTTTTTGTGGTTCGCAAAATCCACTAATAGGATCGCATTCTTGGCTACCAAACCAATTAACATAATAATACCTAAGATGGTAAAGATGTTTAACGATTGATTCGTCAATGCCAAGGCTAATAAGGCGCCGATAAAGGATAGTGGAATGGAGAATAAAACGATGAATGGCGTAGCGAATGAATCGTACAAGGCTACCATCACCAGGTAAACCAATAGAACGGATGCAATCAAGGCGATACCCAAGGTGCCGAAGCCTTCAGATTGGTTCTCCATATTACCGCCCCATAAATATTGCACCCCTGGAGCACGTTCCATTTGCGAGAAGTTTGCTTCCCAATCGGCTGCTACAGCACCACCCGAACGCCCGATTACCTGGCCTTCTACGGATACCGCAGGCGACTTATCACGACGCTCCAAAAGGGTAGGACCAGAGCTGTACTTCACCGTAGCAAACTGCTCTAGCTTGACAGCCTCTCCATTATTATTAATGAATTCTAGATTCCGTACGTTGCCAATATCATAACGACCTTTATCATCAAACTGGATGTTGATTTCGTACTCATTATCGCCTGCACGGAACTTGTTGTCTGTGTTTCCGGCATAGGCTGTTTGCATGCTCATACCGATGGTAGAGATGTTTAAACCCAACGAAGTCATCTTTTCGCGATCCACCTCTACATTGATTTCTGGATTACCTGTTTCGGAAGTAAGCTTTACGCCCACAGCACCCGGCACTTCACGTAGAGCATCAGCAGCACGTTCGGCAAATTCCAGTGCGTCTTCCATGCTGGATCCGATAATGGTTAGCTTAAGCGGCGCTTGTTCTGCACCGATCAAGCCCATGGCTACCATTTTAATTTTTGGCCCAATCAAGCGTTGCTCTAATTCACGTTTCAGCTGCGCTGAATATACCCGCGAATTAATTTGCGTTTTGTACTCGTCTTTGATAAAGACTTGGATCTCCGATTTATAACGTGAACCACCAGTAGACATCACCCCATCACTGGATTGACCAACAGAAGTAATCATCCGGTCGATCTCAGGCTTGGTAGCCATGTAAGCTTCTGCCCGTTGCGTAAATTGATTGGATACTTGCAAAGAAGCGTCTTTCTCTAGCTCTAGCTGTACCAGGAATTCACCACGGTCACTGCTTGGGAAGAAGTCGGATCCGATAAAGCCTAATGGTAGTAGCGCTATCGATGCGGCAAATAATACCAAGGCGATCAATAAAGTAACGATCTTCGTTACCCAGTTTTTAATAGACCATTTCAGCAAATCAGAAATCCAATGAGTGAAACTGGTTAATCCACTTTCAAAAGCATGAATAATACGTCCGAATAACGAAGTTTTGCTCATGTGGTCTAATTTTCCAAAACGTGAGTACAACCAAGGCACGATGGTAAAGGAAACTAAAAAGGATAAAGATGTTGCAATGATAACCGTCACACAGAACTGCTTCAAGATATCTGCCACTAATCCAGATGAAAGCGCAATCGGCAAGAATACCACAACGATTACCAAGGTAATGGCAGATACCGTAAACCCGATTTCACTAGCGCCATCATAAGCGGCACGCACCTTATTTTTGCCCATCTCCATGTGGCGGTGAATGTTTTCCAATACCACAATAGCGTCATCCACCAGGATACCTACCACCAGCGATAAAGCCAATAGGGACATCAGGTTTAGGGTGTAGCCCATAATCAATAGACCGATGAATGTTGCGATCAAAGATAATGGAATAGCAACCATGGTGATGGCGGCATTACGCAAACTATGCAAGAAGAATAGCATGATAAAACCAACTAAGACAATCGCTATCATTAAATCGTGTACCACATTATTCGCCGAGCTCAACGTGAATTCAGAAGAGTCAGATGCCAAGAAAATGTTGATATTGTTTTCTGCATAATCTGTTTGTACCTGTGCGATGGTTTTTTGCACCAATTCAGATACTTCTACGGCATTGGCATCAGATTGTTTAAACACCTGCATTAAGATGGTGTTTTGACGATCTAAACGCGCAATTTTTTCGATTTCGGCAATACCATCCTGTACGTCCGCAATATCGCGAAGGTAGATGATCGATCCAGCCGAAGTAGTGATCGGTAGGTTTCTCAACTCATCAATAGTATTTACCTTACCCGCCAAACGAATGGTCGTGCGCTTTTCATCCGTAGTCACACTTCCTGTCGGGAAATCCAGATTGGAAGAAGCAATCATCTGTTGCACCTGGGTCAACGGTAGGCGATAGCCTTGCAGTTTATCCGGGTCAATACGCACCTGAATTTGACGCTGTTCACCACCAACCATGTCGACTTTTGCGACACCATTGATTCGTGCAAAAACAGGTTGTATTTTCTGATCCAGTAAGTCGTACAAATCTTTCTCTGATAAGTTGGACGTGACCGCCAAACTCATAATCGCGACGTCGTCTAATGAGAATTTATTTAACGAAGGCGGGTCTACATCGTCTGGAAGATCATTAAGTACCGCGTTAATTTTACGCTGCGCATCTGTCAATAAGAAGTTGACATCTGCTCCCGTGTTCAGTGTAATCATCACGATAGAGACGTTCTCCATAGAAGTCGCTTCTACCTTCTTGATACTTTCTAGAGAAGATACAGCATCCTCGATCACGCGCGTAACCGTATTTTCTACTTCGGTAGGAGACGCTCCGGGGTACACAGTTTGTACCGTGATTACGTTTGTTTCAAATTTTGGAATCAACTCATACCCCAGTTGGGAGTAAGAGAATATACCACCCAGCGTCAATAGTATAAAGAGTACTATGATGATGCTCGGTCGTTTGATGGAAATTTCACTTATTTTCATGCCAAATATTTTGTGCGATTGCTTACTTAATAATTTCGATCTCGGCGCCGTCCATCAAGTTGATTTGACCGGAGGTTACGACCACATCACCTGGCTGCAAGCCGGAAAGCACTTCAATGTAGTTGCCGAAATTACGGCCAGATACTACCTTAGTGTCCAATGCTTTACCGTCGCGCGCTACGAATACTCTATTATCGCTTACCGAACCTACAAAAGCGGTGCGTGGAATAATCAATACATCTGCCTGCTTGTTAGCTCCGAAGGTAGCTGTTCCGTACATACCTGCTTTCAATGCTTGGTTTGCCGTATTTTGAACTTCAATTTCTACTGGGAAGTTCAAACTACCATCTGCTACAGGTGCGATGAAAGTAATCTTACCTGTGTACTTATTTTCTGGATATACACTGGCGGCTACTTCTACCTGTTGTCCGACGCTCAATGTTGCCACATTTTTTTCATCTACATTCACACGAAGCTTTAGAGAGCTTACATTGACAATGTCAAAAGCAGCTGTACCCGGACTAACGTAGGTGCCCGGTTCAATTTTGCGATGGTTTACAATCCCGCTCACGGAAGTCTTGATCGTTACGTCGCCTGCGTTTAATTCGGCGGTGCGGTAGTTGTTTTTTGCCGTCTCGTATTGTGATCTCGCTTGCTCCAATTGTTGCTCGGTAACACCGCCAGATTTGAAGGCACTTTCGTATCGATCCAAGTCGCGTTTTGCTTGATTTAAGTTGACGTCGGCATTGGCGACATTCACGTTGATGCGATCTGACTCTACTACGGCTAGCGTTTGTCCGGCGCGAACCTGACTACCTTCGTCTACGGACACGCGTACTACACGTCCTTGTGTTTCGGCAGATACGGTTACCATTTGCTTCGGTTCGAAAGTGCCATTTGCTAGATAGGCCAGATTCATCATCCGGTTAGTTGCCGTGTCGGTACGTACGGATACTTTTGGATTGGTAGCAGCGGCCTGCTGGGTTTCCGACTCGTTTTTTGCTTTATTCTTCTGTAATAAATAAACGATGCCCGCTAGTGCGGCGGCTATGATTAGTACTGTAATAATGGTGCGTTTCATTTCTATAAATAGTGGTTATATGATTCGTTCTTATTCGTTAATTAGTGATCTCAATTCTCCTTTTGCTTTGATAAGCTGTACTTCGGCAACTTTATAATCCAATAGGGATGTTGTATAGTTATTTTGCGCATCCGCGAATGCTTTTTCAGCGTCTAATAGCTCTGTTAAGGTAGCTAAGCCGTTTTTATAGTTGTTCTCGGTGTCGGCTAGCACTTCTTTGGCTAGCTTCACATTGTCTTCGTTAGAGCGGATTACTAATATGCTGTTTTTCAATTGTGATTTTGCATTTTCATTAGCAAGGTCTAATGCCAGTTTAGTATCCATGCGGTCATAGCGCAACGTTTGTAATTCTACTTCTGCCTGACGTACTTTACTCCGAGTCGCAAAACCATTGAAAATAGGGATATTAATGGTTAATCCAATGGCAGAAAAGTCGGCCCATTGCGACGATCTTGGGCTGGTCAAGAAAAAGTCTCTAGAGAACCCCATTACCCCATAGTTTGCGTTCATAGAAACCGTAGGATAATACTCAGCGATGGTTGCTTTTTTGTTTAATTCCAACAATTCTGCTTGTTTATCCATGAGAAGAATTTCTGTTCTAAGCTCCGAATTAGCCTCTTCAAAAATTTTGGATATGTCTACCTGAAAAGTTTCCTCTGGAAGTACGATGTTTCTTGATATATCCATTCCCATAGCGAATTTTAAGGCGTTATTCTGTAATTCTAAGCCATTTAAAGTTTGCTGTTTTTGTGATTCGAGGTTCGTAACCGCTACTTGCATACGATCTAAATCAATCTTTTTTTGCAACCCAGATTCGTATAATCCTTTGATAATGCCTAAGCTTTTGCGAGTGTTATCGAGGTTGGTTTGTACCGTTTTTAACGTTTGCTGAGTCTGAAAAACCTCATAATAAGCGTTGGCAATTTTTTCGATCAGTTGCTCCTCGGTAAGTGCGTGGTTAATGCGATAAAACTCACGGGATGTCTTTGCTGCTTTCAATCCGGTGAACAACGCTTGGTTGAAAATCTGCTGATTTAACGTAACCGTATTAGAAGATACCCAAGGTGTACCAAAAGCTACGAGTACTAACTGGCCTGCGGTGCCACCCACGACCGGTGCTTCGCCTTCGGTGGGAGGGGTTACACCACCTAGTGCGCCAATATCAATCGCGTTTTGCTGAATAATCGGGTTGTAGGTGAATCCGCCATTGGCACTGATCTGCGGAAGTGCACTGGATCTGGTTTCATCGATCTTATTTTCTGCATTGGCAATATCCAGCTTTGATTTCTGCGCATCAACTTTGTGCTCCAGCGCGTAGCGGATAGCCTGTTGCAGGGTCAGTTTTTCCTGTGCAAATAAGGAAGGTGTGGCCAATAAGCCCGACACCATAATGGCGATCAGTTTTATACGTTTCATTATTATTTTTTACTAATTAATTTTCCTTCTAATATAAATTTCGCAGCCCGCTTCTGGCTGGCTAATATTTTGTCTGTATTATCAATGTTGGGAATGCCGGTAATAATGTCGGAAATGCGGTGAAACATAGATAGACTTTTAATAATTTCGTGGAAGGAGATCGTAGCGATCTCCATGTCATGCAATATCAATTCCTCTGCGTCGATTGCTCGTTGAAAAAGAATGCGTAGATTTTCGGTGTTTCGCTGATCAAATTCGTGCACCATGCATTGCATGCTTATCTCACGGATAATTTCTGCTTTCTCATATAAAGATAGCATATAATAATCTTTTGCGTAGCCCACATGTAGCTCAAACAAAGAGAAAATTGTGCCTAGTAAACCGCCTTCATAAGCCTGTATAATTTCATACTCCCGCTCTGTCATCTCATTGATGACCGACTTTATACAGTCGCTTAACAAAGTCGACTTATCGGCATAGTAGTAATAAAGATTCGCTTTCGTAATGCGCAAATCATCCGCAATTTCGTTCATAGAAGTTTTCTGAAAACCGAAGTGGGAAAATCGTTTCAGTGCTGCTTCTATGATCTGTTCTTTCTTAGTCTCTGACATTTTTGAACATTTATACGTTTTGACTTTTATTAAAAATTGTTCAAAAATATAAAAAGTAAGTGTATCAAGGGTAAAAAAAGATAAAAAAGACAATTGTGAGACAAATCAGCGCCTGAGTAGATGCTTTGTTAATAGTAACTTAACACAGACCTGGTCGGGATCTATCCCTGGCCGATTACTTTCTGAAATTTGCGGCGATCCAATTTGTACAGTTTGGCTGCGCGATAGGAAACACCTTTCTGGTATTCATCCAGGGGTTTTAGGTAACCCAGTGTATTTATTTTTTTGCGGAAATTACGTTTATCCAATGTTTTTCCAAGAATAGCTTCGTGCAGCTGCTGCAATTGGGTAAGGGTAAACTTTTCGGGAAGCAACTCGTATAAAGATGCGGAGTAAGAAATCGTATTCTTTAGACGATCCAAACTTTTAGTGACGATCTCCAGGTGGTCAAAGGCCAAATCTGGTAAATCATCTACCGCAAACCATTTTGCCTGTTTCATGTAGCTGGAAACCGGTTTAATCTTATTTTTGATGTTATCATACTGTACAAAAGCCAGGTATGCCACAGTGAGGATACGACCTTCAGGATGGCGTTTGACTCCGGCAAAAGCAGCTAGCTGATCCATCACGATATTTTTAAGCCCCGTCATCTCATGGCAAATCCTGTATACAGCATCTTCCATCTCTTCATACTTCTCTACGAAATAGCCAGGAATAGACCACCAGTCTTTATAGGGGTATTCATTTCGCTCGGTAAGTAATACCTGCAACTTCCCGTTGTCAAAACTTAAAATAACGCAATCGATGGTGAATTGAGAATGCACTTATCTCTCTTTTAAATACCTAGTATGGTGGTTGAAATCAAAGTAACAATTATCTGCAAAATATCCTGAAAACACAACAAATCTGAAAAAAAATTTAATAGTGTAATAAATACACATTATATTCGTGTATATTATTTTGAAGAGTTCTATCGATGACAAGCATAAAAAGAATAGGCGTATTGACATCCGGGGGTGATGCTCCTGGTATGAACGCAGCCATCCGCGCTGTAGTCCGTACCGCCATATATCATGATATTAAAGTTACTGGTATTTATCGAGGTTATGAAGGATTAATTGAAAACGATTTGTTTGATATGGACAGTCGTTCAGTGAGTTCCATCATTACGCAAGGAGGTACCATGTTAAAGTCGGCACGCTGTCCTGAGTTTCGGACGAAGGAAGGACGTGCTACGGCGTATGAAAATTTGAAAAATGCGGATATCGACGCATTGGTAACCATTGGTGGAGATGGAACTTTTACCGGTGCCGAGGTTTTTTCGGAAGAGTATGATATCCCAGTGATGTGTATTCCCGGAACGATAGACAATGATCTGTTCGGTACAGATTACACGATTGGTTATGATACGGCAAATAATACCGTAATTGAGGCGATCGACAAGATTCGTGATACGGCCGCATCGCATAGCCGTTTGTTTTTCGTCGAAGTGATGGGGCGCGACTCAGGTTGTATCGCGTTGAATGCAGGAGTTGCCGCTGGTGCAGAGGCCATTTTGATGCCGGAAAAAGATACTGCTATTGATGAGCTGATCGAAATGCTAGAAGATGGTAAGGGGCTAAATAAATCCTCGATGATCGTGATTGTAGCAGAGGGGGAGAAAAATGGCGGAGCCTACCATGTGGCAAAGCGCGTGAAAGAAAAATTTGATTTTTTTGACACAAAAGTTAGTATCTTAGGGCACTTGCAACGGGGCGGATCTCCTAGTAGTTTTGATCGTATTCTGGCAACCCGAATGGGCTATCATGCGGTTAAAGAATTGCTGAATGGGAACTCTAAGTCGACAATCGGATTCAAAGGAAATAAGATTGTCACTACGCCGCTCCACGTAGCTTTGCACAGCGATGTATTCAAGCTGGACGAGGAATTGTTAGAGATTTCTAAAGTGATGTCTATATAGCGGATACATCCGATAAACCGGAAGATAATCGTAATATATGATCGTAGTAGTATACAGTGGTTCCAAATTTGCAGATTGGCGAATAGCCGAGAAAGGAAGGGTGCTGTATGGTTTTAAAACAACAGGAATCAATCCTTATGTGCAAGACGAACGGACGATCTATCAGATATTCAATCGCAATACGCACCTGATCAATAACGCAGAGAAAATCCGACGAATTTATTTTTTCGGCGCCGGCGCCTCTTCGGTCGAAAGGCAAGAAAAGGTAGATCGCGTTTTTCAAGATTTTTTTAAAAATGCGAAGATCAAGGTTCATCACGATATCTTGGCCTCTGCTATTGCCACATTTGGTAATGAAAAGGGCATTGTTGGGATTATTGGTAGTGGATCCAATGCGGCTTATTATAACGGAAAGAAGATCGTTAATAATAATTATGGTTTAGGCTATATCATGGCCGATGAGGGTTCATCTAACTGGTTAGCACGACAACTGCTTCGCGATTTTCTTAGCGAAACCATGCCGCAAGGCTTTCGAGAAAAGTTTATACAAAGCCATCCCTTGGATCGGAAAACTATTATGGATAAGATCTATAATATGCCAAACCCCAACATATTTCTCAATTCCTTTTCAGATTTCATTTTAGAAAACAAAGAGGAGCCTTATATGTCTGCTATTATAAAGCGTGGATTGGAAACGTATATTAAAACATATCTCGTGCCGCTCTCTGAAGCATACCCCGACTCGGTCGTCAACTTTACTGGCTCTGTGGCTAGTAAGTACGCATCTTGGCTAATTGAGCTGGCTGCGGAATATCACCTGCCTGTCGGAACGATCATCCATGAGCCAGTACAAAATTTGATAAAGTATTATACCACTAAAAATTAATATTAAATATGTTAGATGAGGATGTGAAAAACATATGCTTGTCAAACACATGAAAATTGAATAATAAATTATATAGATATGAAAATTGGAATTAACGGATTTGGTCGCATTGGCCGATTGGCTTTTAGAGCTGCTGTAAAACGTGAAGATATTGAAGTTGTTGGAATCAACGATTTAGTAGAGCCGGATTACATGGCTTACATGTTGAAATACGATTCTACACACGGTCAGTTTGACGGTACAGTAGAAGTACAGGATGGAAATCTTGTCGTCAACGGTAAGACGATCCGCGTAACTGCAGAACGTGATCCTGCAAACTTGAAATGGAATGAAGTAGGTGCTGAAATTGTAATTGAGTCTACTGGTTTGTTCTTAACTCAGGAAACTGCTCAAAAACATATCGATGCAGGTGCTAAAAAAGTAGTAATGTCTGCTCCGGCAAAAGATGATACTCCTACCTTCGTGATGGGTGTAAACCACAAGTCTTTAACGGCTGAGCATACCATCGTTTCTAATGCATCTTGTACGACAAACTGTCTAGCTCCTCTGGCAAAAGTATTGAACGATAAGTTTGGTATTGCTGAAGGTTTAATGACTACTGTACATGCCGTAACAGCAACGCAAAAAACAGTGGATAGCCCGTCTGCAAAAGACTGGAGAGGTGGCCGCGGTGCTTACCAAAACATCATCCCTTCTTCTACGGGAGCTGCAAAAGCGGTAGGTTTAGTGCTTCCTGAGCTAAAAGGAAAATTGACAGGTATGTCATTCCGCGTGCCTACAGCAGACGTTTCTGTAGTAGATTTAACGGTTCGTTTGGAAAAAGGTGCATCTTACGAGGATATCAAAACTGCGATGAAAGAAGCTGCTGCTGGTGAATTGAAAGGTATTTTAGGATACACAGAAGATGAAGTAGTATCTACTGACTTTTTAGGAGATTCCCGTACGTCAATCTTCGATGCAAAAGCAGGTATTTCTTTGAATGACAACTTCGTGAAAGTGGTATCTTGGTACGACAATGAGTGGGGTTATTCTAACAAAATTATCGATTTAGCACAAGAGATCGGTAAATTGTAATATCCATCCCTATTGGGATTTAATACAAAGGCAGGGGTAGCGAAAAACTACCCCTGTTTTTTTATGTCCAAAATCGAAATACTAATAATTGTAGTATATCTCTAAATACTAAAATAATTAGCATTATATTTGTGCTGTCTAGCGTTAAGTATGCTATGGAAAACAATAAATCAACAATAGTTAGGGAATTGCAACAGGATATTTTGCGGTGGCAAGGTATGACAGAGCGTCGCGGATTGCAAGCGAAGGTCGGGTTAGGTGCGGTAGAGAGAGCCTTTCCAAACCACGTATTCCCATTGGCTAGCATACATGAATTCGTAAGTGCTACGGCTGAAGATAGAGCGGCTTCGTCGGGCTTTATCGCTGGTATCCTAGCTAAGCTAATGGAAACGGATGGCGTATGTTTCTGGATCAGTACAGCCCAGATTGTCTATCCGCCTGCCATGGAATTGTTTGGAATATCTCCCGACCGGATCATTTTTGTGCATATGGGAAATGAGAAAGAAGTGCTGTGGGCGGTAGAAGAGGCCTTGAAATGTAAAGGATTGGTTGCGGTAGTTGGAGAGGTGTATACACTAAGCTTTGTCGAATCCCGACGTTTGCAGTTAGCGGTAGAGCAAAGCCAGGTAACCGGTTTTATCCTACGTCGAGCTGCACAGACATCGGGTTCTACCGCTTGCGTGGCACGCTGGCAAATTCAATCTGTGCCCAGTAAGCAGCTGGGCGGTTTGCCTGGATTGGGTTTTCCGCGTTGGGAGGTATCCTTAATGAAAGTACGAAATGGTCATCCCGGTAATTGGTTGGTAGAATGGAGTCCATCCGGTTTTCAAATTATACCTGTTTCATATGCTCAAACTACTAAGGAAGAGCTAAGCCAACAAACGCGCCAATTAGGATCATGATATGTCTAAAAGATGTTTATCTATCTGGTTTCCTTATTTATTGACGGATTGGTTGACGATCCGTCATCAGCATCTGCGTGACCTTCCTTTAGTAGTGGTTACTACCCTACAAGGAAGGCAGGTAATTAGGTCGGCCAATCCTTTAGCGGTACAATCTGGCATACAGGTAGGAATGGTATTAGCAGATGCTAAAGCTTTTTTGCCTACGTTGAAAGTAGTGGAAGAGGAGGTGCAATGGACGAATAAGCTATTGCAATCCATTGGCTATTGGTGTATACGCTTTGCCCCGTTAGTAAGTGTAGATGAGACGAATCTCGGGTTATTACTTGATATTTCTGGTTGTGCTCATTTATGGGGAGGAGAAAGCGAATACTTGAACCATATTTCTGCCAAGTTTGAAAAACGCGGCTATCAGGTTAAGTTTGGCCTGGCAGATACATTTGGCGCAGCCTGGGCGATAGCGCGTTTCGCCCCTACGATGTCTATTGTACCTGTGGGTGAGCAGGTACACATGTTGTCTGACATGCCTCCTCAGGCTCTTCGTATTCCGATAGCGCTGGTGGATAAGTTACATAAGCTGGGATTAAAGACTATCGGACAGTTTGCTTCGATGAATCGTTCTGTTTTGCGTCGGCGATTTGGTGATCAGCTTCTGCTGCGTATGGCTCAGGCATTTGGACAGGAAGAGGAGTGGCTTATTCCACTGATTCCTCCTATACCTTATGAAGAGCGGTTGCCTTGCATGGAGCCTATTTCCACTGCCCAAGGTATAGAAATAGCACTATTAAAGCTGTTGGAAAACCTATGTTTAAGGTTGAATAATGAGGGTAAAGGGCTCCGTAAAGCAACCCTAAAAGCCTATAGGATAGATGGAAAGCTGGAAAAAGTAAGGGTACAGACCAGCAGGGCTACTGCGCGTATTGAACATGTCATGAAGCTATTTGCGCTCAGAATACCGGATATTGAACCGGCATTGGGGATTGAGTTATTTGTTTTGTCTGCCGAAAAGGTAGAAGATATGGATGCTATGCAGGAAACGATCTGGGAGCAGCATACCGGATTGGCCGATCCTACTGTAGCAGAATTGGTCGATAAGTTAAAAAACCGAAGTGTACATTGTACCGTTGCCCGATTTTTGCCCGATACGCATTATTGGCCGGAACGTGCAGTACGTCTAGCGAATAGCTTATCAGAAAAAAACACCATAGGGTGGCAGAGCAGCAGACCCCGTCCAGCCAGATTATTGCCTCAGCCTACCTTAATATCCGTTACGGCACCAATACCTGATTATCCGCCCATGTTATTTCATTACCAGGGCGCGGTGCATGCTATTCGCAAAGCGGATGGCCCGGAACGTATTGAGCGAGAGTGGTGGCTTGAGGATGGAGAGCATCGGGATTATTATCAGGTGGAAGATGAGCAAGGGAAGCGCTATTGGTTGTACCGCTTGGGGCATTATGGGGCTGAGCACGAGGTGAAATGGTATCTGCATGGTTTTTTTGCTTAGATAGAAGATTATGGGGTATATAGAGTTACAAATAACAACCAATTTTAGCTTTCTTCAAGGTGCTTCACACCCCGAAGAATACTTCAGTGAGGCTGGCAAACTGGGCTATCATACGCTTGCTGTAACCGACCGAAATAGTTTGGCTGGGATAGTTCGCGCGCATGTGGCAGCCAAAAAATATGGTGTACGCCTTATTCCTGGTTGTCGGTTAGACTTTTTGGATGGCCCCAGTATATTGGTATACCCCAAGGATATAAAAGCCTATGGAAGGTTATCAAGTTTATTAACGGTGGGTAACCTTCGTGCCGAAAAGGGCTCCTGCCATTTGTATTATAAGGATTTGTACACCTATGCTGAAGGGCTCTACTGTATTCTACTGCCTCCAGACAGTCTTACACCTTCTTTTGAAATTGAGTTTGCTTATCAGGAAGTGATTAAGACTTGTCGTGAAGTGCTGGGTCAATACCTTTACCTGGGTGCTCATAAGCTGTATCATGGAGACGATGCGAAGATGTTGTTTCGTTTGCAAGAATGTAGTGAACGATTTGATATTCCACTTGTCGCCCTAGGAGATGTGCACTATCATGTTCCCGAAAGGCGGCAATTACAAGATGTGCTGACCTGTATTCGGGAGAAGTGTACCATTGCTACAGCGGGATTTCGGCTACATGCGAATGGTGAGCGTCACCTAAAGCCTGTTGAGGAAATGGAGCGATTGTTTAGGACATATCCCGATGCGTTGCATCATACAGAAAAAATTGCAGCTGCCTGTCAGTTTTCGCTGGACGAGTTGACGTATGTATATCCGGAAGAACTTACTGAAGGAGGACGTACGCCACAGGAAGAACTGGAGTATCTTACTTGGGAGGGAGCTCGTGCGCGTTTTGAAACAGGGATACCTGCATCTATTCAAGAGGTGCTAGAAATGGAGCTAGACTTTATTGCTAGAAAAAACTACGCCGCTTATTTTTTAACGGTACATGATTATGTCCGATTTGCCAGAGCACGTGGCATCTTGTGCCAGGGCAGAGGTTCTGCCGCTAATTCTACGGTGTGCTACTGTTTGGGTATTACCTCGGTTAATCCTGCAGAAATCAGGCTGCTCTTTGCGCGGTTTATGTCGGATGCCAGAGATGAACCGCCTGATATAGATGTAGATTTTGAGCACGAGCGTCGCGAGGAAGTTATTCAATATATTTATGAAAAATATGGTCGGGATCGCGCAGCCATTGTTGCTACCGTAACCCAGGTACGCGCTAAAGGTGCCTTGCGGGATGTGGGGAAGGTAATGGGATTATCCCAAGATGTGTTAGGTAAGCTTTCGGGCTCTATTAGTGGTTACTGGCAGCAGCACGTAGAACAGGAAGAACTGGAACAGCAAGGTTTTGATTTGACAGATCCTCATCTTCAAAAAGTGTTGGCGCTGGCTACGGAATACATCGGCTTCCCCAGGCAATTAGGTCAGCATACGGGTGGGTTTGTCATCACCAATGGGCCGTTACATCAGTTGTGCCCTATTATTCATGCCCGGATGGATCAGCGTACCAATTTGGAATGGAACAAAGATGATCTGGAAGCATTGGGTTTTCTGAAGGTGGATGTGTTAGCTTTGGGTATGTTGACCTGTATGCACAAAGCTTTCGACCTGGTGAATAAGCATTACGATCAATCGCTTACGCTAGCAAATATACCTCAAGATGATCCGAAAGTATATGAAATGATTTGCAAGGCGGATACATTGGGAGTTTTTCAGATTGAAAGCCGGGCACAGATGTCTATGTTGCCAAGGCTTAGGCCAGAGAAGTTTTACGACTTGGTAATTGAGGTGGCTATAGTTCGTCCTGGGCCGATTCAGGGTGACATGGTGCATCCCTATTTACGTAGACGGAATAAAGAGGAAAAGGTAGACTATCCTTCCAAAGAAGTAGAAGGTATTTTGGATAAAACCCTGGGGGTTCCACTTTTTCAGGAGCAAGCCATGGAAATTGCTATTGTAGCGGCAGGCTTTACGCCGGCAGAAGCCGATGCCCTGCGGCGTAGTATGGCTACCTTTAAAGCAAAAGGCGAGGTAAGTCAGTTTCATGAGAAGATGGTAAGTGGTATGCTGGAGCGCGGCTATTCCGAAGAATTTGCTAACCGCGTATTCCGTCAGTTAGAAGGTTTCGGAAGCTATGGCTTCCCAGAGAGCCATGCAGCCTCGTTTGCGTTGTTAGTTTATGTGTCGTCTTATATTAAATGTTATTACCCAGATGTCTTTGCAGCAGCGTTACTCAATAGTCAGCCCATGGGCTTTTATCAACCATCACAGATCATTATCGACGCGCGCAAACATGAAGTCGTGGTTTTGCCGGTAGACGTCAACCATTCGGTCTGGGATAACACCCTGGAGGAAAAGCAGGGTGCTTATTGTGCATTGCGTTTGGGGTTTCGACAAGTCAAAGGAGTGCAAGAGTCGGATATCGTAGCGCTCATGAAAGAAAGAACAAATCAGCCTATTGCTTCTGTAGTTATGCTGGCTCAATCGGGGCTTTCTTCCACTGCTATGGAACAATTAGCTGATGCGGATGCCTTTCGGTCATTGGGGTTAGATCGTCGTCAGGCATTATGGGAGGTTTCCGCCTTGGGGGATCGTCCCGTAGCCTTGTTCGAAGGACAGCCTTCTACCTCCGACTTTGAAGGGCAAACGGTGCTCCCGTTGCTTTCCGAAGGGGAGCATGTAGTACAAGATTATGCTTCTACCGGATTATCTATTCGTAAACATCCACTTGCTTTTTTACGCGAACAGCTGCAACTATTACGAACTACTCCTGCAGAAGGGCTTCGGACGCAAAAAAATGGTATGGCAGTCCGTGTATGTGGTTTAGTGACCGTGCGACAACGGCCAGGTACGGCCAAAGGAGTTTTGTTTGTTACAATAGAGGACGAAACGGCCTTCGCGAATGTGGTTATTTGGAGTAAGGTGTTCGAAAGAGATAAGCGAGCGATACTTCGTGGAAAATTATTGATGGTGGATGGGCACGTACAAATTGAAGGAGAGGTGGTGCATGTAATTGCCAAGCGATGTATGGACGTCAGTAAAATGCTGACGCAGCTTGCTGTCGGAAAAGCCAAAGACCCCCAGTCTGTATTTCATAAGGGACGCAATTTTCATTAAATTCCAGTAGATCTTTATTTTGGCGTAGTGTATTGTGGTTTGCTTCGTCCCCATGCAATGAAAGCAGCCAATACTAAATAAGGTAATTGACTTCCAGCCGTAGGCCAATCTCCTTGTGAGGCTATAAAAATGCTGTAGCCGATCGTCCATCCAATGCAGGCAAATGCTGCCCAGGCGGTGATCCGCATCGCGATACGCAATAACTCTGGTATTAAAATCCCAATGCCAAGCATTATTTCTACTGAACCCACCATCCAAACGCCGTTGGGATAATCTTCGGCCCATCTCCAGAGGCTGGCTATATTCACAGAGGGTTGTGTTAATTTGATCAGTCCTGAAAATAGAAGTGTGCTGGCTAAACTGGCTTGTGCCAGCCATAAGGCGATATTAATGCTGCGCTCTTTTCTGGTCATATTGATCCCTTCACCTTATGAACAGGGAGCTACCGCGATGGTTTTAGAAAACTTCTCCTAGGGAAAGGTGGAAGCCGCGATGATGTCGACTTATGCCATAATCTAAGGCGATATTGGTGCCCGAGTTCTTGTTGAATTTGATGCGTGCTCCAGCTCCGCTTCCTATATTCCAGGTGCGAAAGAAATGACTCTCTGGCCCGCTTACGGTAGTTGCATTGGCAAACAGTACAAAGCCAAACAAACCGTTGCTCGTGATGTTGCGTCTGTATTCCGCTTCGGCATAGTACAGGTTTTTACCTCGAAATCTATTCAATGGAAATCCGCGTCCGGAGGTATTATAGGTATCCCCACCTAAAGATGGAAGATCCAGATAGGGTGCGCGTGAGTTGAAAACTGTCCAAAAGAAATTCCGGATGGCTAACATATTTTGCTTGTTCTCGTCTCGCGTAAAGCGGTGATATCGTCGTGTCTCGACAAACAACGAATGCCAATTATGGTCACTGCCCATGAATTTCGGGTTGGTACGCACCCTTATATTAGCATAGTTTCCAGCCCAAGGATTGATGGAGTTGGCTCGGGTGTCATAAATCATGTTAACACTCACGCCCGATGATATCGTGTAATCACGCTGATCGGTACCGTAAGGGTAGCCCGTATATTCACTTAGTGGCATATGCTCCCTGCTTCGGATGTTCATCCAATAGTCCAGGTTATAGCCTCCTCCTAAAAAAAGGCCATCCTTGATTCGCTTCAGTGCATGCTGATACACCCGCAAATAGGTGTAGTCCATCATTAAATGATCGTCATGATGATGTTCACGTCCTAGGCCCCAGGTTTCTATAGGGTATTTCAGGAGTCGTATGTCTCCATCAATTACCCACTTATTCTCTTTTAACCAAATGTAGGAGCGGATAGGTAAACCAAATCGTTGGGCGAAGTTTGTATAAGGTGTAAACGTCATTCGCGACATAAATGTATTGTTGCGGTCGCCCAGGTAAAAACCTGCCGTTGTAGTAGTGATAAGAGCTTGTCCTCCGCCGGGCACATTAGTAGAAAAGGGAAGGAAAGAGAAATACACTTTCTTTCCGGTGCTGTCTACACCTCCTGGTGTATTAATTTTCAGGATCTTTTTGCCAATATCAATCAAATCTCGTTGAGTCGCAGTGTCTGCCACGTGCTGTGATACCTCGATCTCATGGACGGGGCGTTGCGCCGAAGCAGTTTTGCAACAGCAAAACCAAATGGAAATCCATAAACATAAATTAAAGCGTACGTGGGGCAACATAAGGTATCTTCACCAAGTAGTATCAAACAATCGGCCAAAAATGGTTTGTGTGAAGATAGTGTAATCGTAATCAAGAATGAAAGGGAAGTATGGTAAAAAAAGAAAGGTTTTCAAACGGGGAGAATGAAAACCTTTGCTAACCAATTATAAACCTAAATTTTTGTTATGATGATGATCAAAAGTAATCGTTTTTTATATAAAAACAAAATTAAATCAAGTTATTTTATGTAATTATTTGATTTTATTCAAAAATATTTTACAAATCAACGTGTTGTGTATTTATTATTTGATTTTTTTATTTTTATTAGTGTGTTTTTTATTAAAATCATGTTAATAATATATTAATTATGTGATTTATTTGTGTTTATTCTCGTTTTTATATTTTTTTTAAGTGTAAAATGTGATTTATGGCATTTATTTAACTGTATCTATCAAAATAGGTGTTGATAAAACACTCGTGTTCCAGGTGTGGGGAGATGCTGAATAACCCTTGGCTTAACCAAGATCCATTTCGATAAGCATTAATTAAAGTAAATAAGGCAGGTGTAATGCGCTATCTGGAGAGTTATCTTAGCTACACTAAAGGGCATAAAAAAAGGTTTTCAAACGGGGAGAATGAAAACCTTTACTAACCAATTATAAACCTAAATTATGATACTACAAATGTAGTGTGTTTTATACACTATCTAAAATAATCACGTAAAAAAAATTAAAATTGTCTTACGGTGATAAACAAATGTCTTATAATAACAATACAGGAGGCTAAACCAAGTGTCGCCTCCTGTATTATTCTGTTAGAAAACCTAAATAAGTTAGGCTGTTAGTAACGGTTTATCGTAAAAATGCCATCCGTTGTTGGCATCTCTTCTTGATCCAACACAACCACATCGCCACCGAAATTAAAGACAGTGCGTACTAGTTCATTGATCACGTCGGTATTTAAATTGTCATCCTCTCCAATGGCGCGGTTATCTACGTCCAGAGCTCCTTTGATGCTTTTGCCATTCTCAATACAAAGCACATCTACTTTTCCGTCGATTGCATCTCGAACTATGTCAGTAATCTCTGTGCTGCTCAAGTTTTCCTGTGTAGCTAATTGTTGCCTCTCTAATAACTCTTTTTTGCGTTTGTCTAGCGCTTCACCCATCACTTCTTGTACCTTTTTAAGTAGTTCGCTATGACTCAGTGAATGTGGATTAATAGGAATCTGTACCGGGCCTAAGTTTGGGTTTTTACTAATACGTACAAAATCTGTGTGATGCTCTGGCAACGCAGCTAACAGAAGTGGTGTTTTCGAAGGGATGTCAAAATGTTCCAATATGCCCTTATCGATTTTACGGAAAAATCGATCCATATCAATATCTTCTTCCTGGCTCTTCTCCATATAACCATGTAATCCGGCTCCTTCTACCACAGAAGCATGAAAATGATTGTCTGTAAGCTGGTCGCCAAGAGCTTCCTTCATGCTTAAGGGAAGTTTTCCTTCAATCTCTAATTCTTCGATCTGATGCTTGTCTCCAGTATAAAGTTTAACACTATCAAGTCCTAGAGCGAGTAAATAGTAGTTTTGATTCTCATTATACATCTTGAAAAGTGGCTTAATACAAAATGCATTAGCGACGCACGATATTTCTTGTACCTCTTCTGGAAGGCGAATAATCTTGGTGTCATCAGTGGAGATGAAAATCGCTAACCCATGTGAGCCATTGTCCCAAAAACTTTTATCCTCGATGAGCTTCTCCAAGGGTTTTAATAAAGTTTCATGTTTGGAAAGCTTGTGCTCCTGAATGTAATGAAGCGTTTTCTTGTATAGATTTTTGAATGATATCGAATCGGATGCACTAGCAGGGTGTACTTTATGCGTAGTCATATAGAGCGATATACAAGGTTCATTCTGAATACCTGTTAATTCTTTCAATAATTCTAAATCGATTGTCTGCATAGTCTTCTTATTAATATGTATTAGTTACTTTTTTCGTTTTCTAAAAGATTAGCAATTGTTATATAAGATTCTTGTTGTACATCTGATTGGCTTTTGATCATGTCTTTGATATGCTCATCAATAATCTCATTGTAACCATTTACCTCTTTATAAATATGCTGCAATTCTTTTTCTGCTTGCTCACAGGCTTGCAGTACCGATTCGCGATGAGAAGTGGCCTGTTCTGCATCTGCCGCTTGCGTGAAAATAATTCTAGGAGCATCATATTCGCTCTCTGAGTCACCCTCTCGGTATACCAGAGGTGTCAGTTGCGCCTTGAATTGCTGTGATTCTTGCACATAGTGTTCAAACTCCAAAATTAGATCGGCGTCTGAATCTGTGTTCAATTGTTGGATAGCCTCCGAATAGCCGGCTATACGATCTTTATTGGCGGAAATCAGTCGTTTCAAGAGGTCGACGCATTCTTTATTATTGTATTGCATAGCGATGTCTTTACAATAGAACGCTCGGAATTACAGGTTGTTTCCAAAAATTCATATTAACAGTATTTCTGTGGAATGTGAATTGATGTTTGTCTGGTATAGCTCGTGCAAGAGGGTTTAGATTTGTTACGGGATAAGTACCTGCTTAGTGGTGTACAATACCCGGTTTATCGTGTTGTTGCGCTGTGCGGTATGACAATTGTGAGAGTTAAAATAGCTTATGAACAATTTTACACATTTCATTATCATCACGCTTTTGCTGGCTACGTCCTGTCAATCGGCCTCGGTTCAAGAAACCGAGAATGAAATGTTTGTGGTTAATGAACTTATTCTGCTACGCACCGAAGGTATGGCACTTTGTGAATTGGCTGCTGCTGCAAATCCTAGTCCCGAAGTGCAGGCAACCTGCGAAAAACTCAAAACCTACTACACGTCCACACAGGAAGAATTTACATATCTATGTACTGGTAGGTCTGTGGCCATGGAAGAAGAGGATTTTGATACAATCTGGAAGCAGGCGGAAAATTATCTGCTAAAGGATACCGCAAATTTTGAGTTAGCATTCATTGAATTAAGTTCTGATAATATCTTGCGTTCTATAACGCTGCATGAACTTATTGTGCAGCGGCAAGATTGGGAAGATATTATGTATTATGCCTTTAAATCACTTCCCGAACTATACTACCAGCAAGGCAACCTATCACGTTTGAAAGAATCCTTCTACATACAAAAATCGGCTACAAGTTTAAATGTAAAAACAGCAGCGATGGATCTCTAAAATAATTGACTGGATTTTGCGGTAAATACCTATTTACTATTGGCATCGAAACTAATCAGCTAAAACGAGGGTTTTAATCATATACCTTGGGAGTAACAAATATTTTAATGTCATGAGATATCGCTATTAGAGTGACCTCATGATATAAACCTAATGAAACAGGAGAGCAAATTATGGAAACAATGGACAACAAAGATACAAGCGACGAAAGACCGTACAAAAATGAAAAAAAGGTTCCAGATGTGGTCAAAGAGGAAGCGGACGATAAGCCTGCTGGAAAGATGATTAAATGGGTTATCGCAATTGCGGTAGTGTTATTATTAATTATATATGCAGTATTTTTTCATCCTGCAGATTCTAATTGGTAAATGTACGATACTTAATTTATATACAAAAAACCACCTTTCAGTTAATTGATAGGTGGTTTCTTTTTAAAAGTCAGGATCACTTTAGTGCCCGTTTGTTCAGAGCTTTGCAGATTTATTCCTGCCTGCAGACGATCCATTATTCTCCGTACCAAGGCCAATCCAACACCTGTTCCCGCAATTTTGCCCACATTCGAAGAGCGTCTAAAAACGTGAAAAATATGTTCCAACTCGTTAGCTGGTATGCCGATGCCATTGTCTTGTATTTCATAGACCGTTTCCGATTCTGTCAGGTAGCTATGGATATGTAATTTTGGAGCGGCATGGTTTTTACTATACTTTATGGCATTGCCAATAACATTTTGAAACACTTGATGCAGAAGATTTCGCTCGCCCCATATTGGATGTAAGTTACCATAGTCAACGGTAGCACAAAAACTGTTTTGGATCAGTTGGCTGTGAGATACAATTTTCTCAATCATTTGGCCCATTGGGACATCTGTATGGTCAAAATGATAAATTCTACTTTTACCGACAGATAATACACTATTTACCATGCTTTCGATGTCGTCTACACCATCTAATAGGATTTTTATCCATCTTTGATGTTCGCCTTCTAATTTTCGTGAAAGCATTTGTGAGCTTAATTTTACGACAGACAAAGGGTTCTTAAGGTCGTGCGAAAGAGTGAAGGTGAGCATTTCCAATTCGTTATTTAGAGAGATCAATTTTTGATTGATACGCTCTTTCTCTTCCGATTTGGCCAGCATAGTGTCTTGTAAAAGGCTCCTCAAGTGTTCGACAAAATAGAGGTCGTTGGTGTTCCATGATTTTGCCGTGTCGATTACTTCACGCTGCCAGGTTTCGTGCGCATACAGGGTGTCTTCGATCCCGTGCTCCTCCTGCGATAGCTGCTGACAAAGAGGGGTTGTTTGGTACATCATGTCAATTTCTTCTTGCCGAAACCACATAATTTTCATTTCCGAATCTTTTCCCAAACGCAATGCCATTATCCCTGCAAAATTCAGCTCGCCATCAATAAGATGCGCATAACGAAGTCTGAAATTACTGTCTAGAAACAATGATTTTTCTTTTAGATTACGAATTAGTTTAGCAATTTGAAGGATTTGTTTGCTTTCAGGGACGATACCAAGAACATGCATTTCCTCTGCTACGCAAATGGCGATGCCGTCTGCGTCTGGGATCTGCTGCATTTTACTCATGTGCCGGGATAGTATCGTAAATATATCCGTATTGGACATTAAGTCATTACGTATGCCTAGAAGTGTATCATGGATGTTTTCCTGGAATTCTAATAAGGTGTTTTTAATGTTAGATTCCTGTTTTTTTGCGGCGTACATACATAACAGCTGGCATAGTTGTCTTTTCTGTAAATCGATTTCAACACCGGAAAAGCTGTGAGCCATTAGAATACCCCATAGTCGGCCATTGGCAATTAGTGGAAAGGCAATTAAACTTTTTGCGCCAAGGCTACGGGCCAAGTCGGCATGTAGTAGTGGTATTGGGTATAGGTGCGAATGAGCTACGTCAACCTGCTCTTCCGCTAACTGATGAAAAGTGCTCAATGGGGCAAATAAGTCTGGTACATACCTGTAATTAACTGCCTGATAGTTTCGTATATCCTCTTGTCGAAGGAAATCTTCAGAAAATCTGCCGTGTAATAGTGATTTAGTCACATCTTCTACATGTTCTGCAATCACCTCACTCGTTCCATTTTCATAGACTTGACATACATACACACGGTCGAATCGTAAGATGTGCAAGATATTTTCTGATAATTTATGCCACAGCGATTTTGGACTGGACTCCAGCACATGAGCAATATCGTCCATTTGAAAAGCGATAGGTTTATCCGAAGTTTTCAGCTCCCACTCCCAGTGGATGTTGTTTTTAATCTGCGAAAGGCGTAAACTGTATTTTTGATTATTACTCGTGAATTCCAATACTTTATTCGCGATTTCCTGATGCTTGATCTCTCGCACAATTGACAGGATATACGCCGACTGGTCGGCGAAATAATTGGTCAAAAGATCCCGAATGTCGCGCCCTAAGTATTGCTCTGCCGACCGACTAAACATTTCTTGTATAGCAGAGCTAATACCCACAATGTGGTCAAATGCATCGGTACAGATTAATGTGCCATAAGATTGAATAGGCGTTTTGCGGTCTTGTGTTAGTTCTGACATACATCCTACTTATATAGTATCCTAAGGTAAAGAAAATATTACACATCTACAATGTCTTGATTTATATATAGGTTATTGATGTCCTCTTCTTGAAACTGTCTTTTCTGTCAAATAATATTCTCTTCGTAACACAGTGATGATAAAAATATAATGTAGCTATTGCGCTACAAACAAATCATTGTATTCACTGTTTAACGTAGAGCAGTGTTTTGGCATACCTATTTGTATATGGCTATACTGTGATCTTAAAATTCAGATTTTTAGAAAACTATCTATGATAAAAATAATTCTTGCCGAAGATCATCTCGTTGTTAGAAATGGCATCAAATTGCTGTTGGATTCTCAAGAAGGTCTACAAGTGGTTGGCGAGGCCAACAATGGTGAAGAAGTGATACGTTTGGTAGATGATGGGGGAGAAGCGAATCTAGTAATCACCGATCTAACGATGGAAGGAATTGGCGGGATGGAGTTGATTAAACGTCTGAAAGAAGAGCACCCTGCCGTAAAGATTATTATATTATCCATGTTGGCAGATATACCTTATCTCATTGAAGCCTTCGATCTGGGCGTGGATGGCTATCTGGTTAAAAATTCTGCCTACGATGAATTGTCTTTTGCCATCCAACAGGTTTCTAAAGGCGGAACATATATTTGCGCTGAACTTACCATGACTTTACTAGATAAAATGCGATCTGCTACGCAAATCGAAGAAAGTAATGCCGAAGCCAGAATTCAGGTCGACATTAGTGAACGTGAAAGTGAGATCTTACAGCTCATTGGTGAAGGATATACAAATATGGAAATCGCAGACAAACTGTTTATCAGCAAACGCACGGTAGAAGGACATCGACAAAATCTGATCGATAAAATGGGGGTAAAAAACTCCGCAGCGCTGATAAAAATCGCGGTAAAAAATAGCTTAATCAGTTAGAAAAACTTAAAGGACCACAAAATATCGAAAATAAAACGGCAATTATTTTTTAGAATGATCCCCGTCATTCTCTTTCTCGTACGCAAACGATTATATTTGTGCATTCTTAATAAAAGGAGTTCGATCCGTAACATAACAAAAGAAGACTAACGCTCATACTTAAAGTACGTAAAGAAAAAGGATGAAAGAACAATACGCGGTTTTTATAGATAGATTCCAGAAACGTCTCCATGAGATATTCCACAGCGAGTCCAATATTAATGAACTTAGTCTTGAAAGAGGACTACCAGATGAGGTGTGGCGCGGCATTATGGAGCAAAACCCACTCTCGGTAGCTATTCCCGAACAATTCGGTGGTCGTGGCGCTAATGTGCGTGAGTGTTTAGGAATTCTTTCCGCAGCCTCGTATGAATCACTGCCTTTATCATTGACATTTGGTATCAACATCGCTTTGTTTTTAGAACCCTTGGCAAAATATGGTCATGGAGATATTCAGCAAGGTATATTCGATCGTTTTCTGAAAGAGCGTGCTATGGGTGGCCTTATGATTACCGAGCCGGATTTTGGTAGCGATGCCTTAAACATGCGTACCAGCTACTCGGAGTTGGAAAATGAATTTAAACTACAAGGTCAGAAGCATTGGCAAGGCTTGACGGGTATGGCAGATTTTTGGATCGTAGCTGCTCGCAAGAAAAACCAAGATGGAGACCTTGCCAGAGATGTAGAGTTTTTTGTAACGGATAATAGTAAATCAGAACAACATATTCCGGTAGAAGAGTATTTTAATAATCTGGGATTATATATGATCCCTTACGGTTTGAATAAGATCGATCTGACCGTTCCACATACGCACAAACTACAGCAATATAGCACAGGTATCAAGATGATGCTGGATATCTTGCACCGTAGCCGCATGCAGTTTCCAGGAATGGGTATGGGTTTTATTCAGCGTATGCTGGATGATTCTCTAGCACATTGCTTACAGCGTAAGGTGGGCGCACAATCTTTATTCCACGTAGATTCTGTACAATACCAGTTGTCTAGAATACAATCTGCATATACTTTGTGCTCTGGCATGTGTGCCTGGAGCTCCAATGTAAGTGGTATCGAGTTTGATTTAGCGACCGAAGGTTTGCAAGCCAACTCCATGAAAGCATTAGTGTCTGATTTGATGCAAGAATCTGCTCAGATAGCGGTTCAATTATCTGGTTCAAGCGGATATAAACTAAATCACATTGCCGGACGCGGTATTGTAGATAGCCGACCTTTCCAAATCTTTGAAGGATCGAATGAAATGCTTTACACGCAGATTGCGGAGATTGTCGTGAAGCAGATGAAGAAAGCGAAAGAAACACATGTAGGCACTTTCTTGTCTGGCTTTGAGCACACGACCCGTGTGTTGGACAGATTCAAAAAGCATTTTGATATTTCATTATCGGCAACCAACCTAGTACAGCGTCAATTGGTGGTTCTAGGAAAAGCGATAGCACGGTTAGTATGTTTGCAATATGTAGATCATATGGTATCGAAAGGATTCCGTACCGATTTGTTTGAGCAAGCAGCTAAACATGTAGAAATGGATGTGAAAGCATTCTTATCCGACTTCATCGACTATAACGATGCATCGCCAATAGTAGAATATCAAGAAAAATCTGACTGGGCATCGTTTATTTAATCGATTACAGCAATAGTAATAAACCCTGTAAAACATTGTTTTACAGGGTTTATGCGTTTATAACGCCAGTGCATTAAAAATTTATTTTTGTAAAATTCCATTGCATGGTATCCACAATGGTTAACTGATTGGTATCTACAGGCAATCCAATAATAACCTTGAGCGCCAGCATTGCCATCATACTCCCTATTATTCCGGGTAATGCGCCCAATACACCATTGCTATCGCAATCCGGAATATCTTCCGCTGTAGGCGGTTCTGGAAATAGATCGCGCAGCTGCTTGCCTCCATTGTAATTGAAGACCGCTACTTGACCTTCAAAACCGAAGATGCTACCGTAGATGATGGGCTTATTCAAAGCCACGCAAACATCATTCACCAGATAGCGTGTGGTGAAATTGTCCGATCCATCCACTACCACATCATAATCCAATATTAGGTTCTTTGCATTGCTGTCATCTAGCTTAACCGAATGTGTTTCAATGTTGATTAATGGATTGAGCTCTCGCACAAAGCGCGCAGCACTATCCACTTTTGCAGAGCCAATATCAGCAGTGCGATGGATGATCTGCCGGTTTAGATTATGCTCTTCCAAGACATCAAAATCTACCATGCCTAATGTCCCAACTCCGGCTGCTGCTAGGTACTGGATTACGGGGCTACCTAAGCCGCCGGCACCCACCACCAAAATCTTGCTTTGCATTATTCTACGTTGGCCTGCTACGCCGATTTCTTCTATAAATATCTGCCGGCTATACCGGGAGAAAGGAGTTGATTTTTCGGTCATACTTTTGCTTTATCCAGTCCGCTGTACGCAACATCCCAGTCTTTCATGATCGGATCGTATCCTACCTTTTTGATCAAATCAATTACCGTTTCCATGCTGCGCTCATCGCTGATTTCAAATTGTTCCAGTGATTGGGGATCTACCGCGTACCCACCAGGGTTTGTTTTGGAGGCGGCACTCATCGTGGTGACGCCAATAGGAATGATATGATTCCTGAAATGCTCACTCTCCCGGGTAGAAATAGATATTTCCAAGTCAGGGTTCCAAATGCGATAGGCACAAATTAGTTGCAGCAGATGTCGGTCTTCCATCACAAAGTTGGGTTCTATAATTCCTTCAGCTGGCCGAAGTCGCGGGAATGAAACGCTGTATTTGGTGCGCCAGTATTGTTTTTGCAGGTAATTGATATGCATTGCATTGAAGAAACTGTCGGTTCTCCAATCTTCCAGTCCCAGTAATACGCCCAAGCCAATTTTATGTATTCCAGCTTTGCCAATGCGATCGGGTGTATCCAGTCGATAGTCGAAATTCGATTTTTTACCTTTAGGGTGGTAGGCTCTGTACACATCTTGATGGTATGTTTCCTGATACACCAGTACCGTGTGTACACCCGCTTGTTGAATTAATTCATATTCATGCTGTTCTAGTGGTTGTACTTCGATGGATATTTGGGAGAAATGAGGTTTCAATAGGCGAATAGCATTTAGAAAGTAATCTACACCGACTGTTTTATTGGCCTCGCCACTAACCAGCAACACATGTTGTAAGCCCATCGCTTTGAGTGCCATGGCTTCCATCATAATTTCGGTATCTGATAGCGTCTTTCGCTTGATTTTATTATCCATGCTGAAGCCACAATACGTACAGATATTTTGGCACTCATTACTCAGGTAAAGCGGTGCATACATCTGTATCGTCTTACCAAAGCGGCGCTGTGTGATGGATTGTGCCAACTGAGCCATATGTTCTAGGGCTGACTCCGCTGCGGGCGACAGCAGTACCAAAAAATCTTCCAATTGGTGCCGATCTTTTTGCAAAACACGTTTCACATCGTCCAGTGTGCTGGCATAGATTTTCTGTTGAATGCTGTCCCAGGTGTAGGAAGCGAATGTTTCTTTAAATGTTCGCATAGTCACAGTTTAATCGGTGAGAAAAGAAGTAAGCGGACTGGATGCAGATGCCACACCGTGCATACTTTGCGCGCCCAAACCTGCCTCGTAAGCTTTGCGACCGGCGATAACCGCTTCTTTGAATGCTTCTGCCATGCGTACCGGATCTTGCGCTGCCGCAATGGCGGTATTCACCAAAACAGCATCGGCACCGATTTCCATCGCCTTGGCGGCGTCGGAAGGACGGCCGATTCCGGCATCAACAACGACAGGAACCTGACTTTGTTCGATGATTATTTCTAGAAAATCAATCGTCCGAAGTCCTTTATTCGTGCCGATAGGCGCGCCCAAAGGCATCACCACCGCTGTACCGACTTCTTCCAATCGCTTACATAATACCGGGTCGGCATGAATGTAAGGCATTACGACAAATCCTACTTTTGCCAATTCTTCGGTGGCGGCTAGCGTTTCTATAGGATCGGGAAGGAGATAACGCGGGTCGGGGTGGATCTCCAGTTTTATCCAATTTGTTTCTAAGGCTTCTCGCGCCAGCATAGCGGCCAGCACGGCTTCTTTGGCATTTCTAGCACCAGATGTATTCGGCAATAAATGAAGTTGAGGGAGATCCAGCGCCGTCAGCAGTTGATCGGACTCCGCCAAGTGATCTACCCGTTTTAGCGCCATGGTCACCAATTCGGTAGAGGAGGCTATCATGGCTTCCCGCATGCGGTGTAAATCACCAAACTTGCCCGTTCCTAAAAACAGGCGGGAATTAAAATGTCTATCTGCAATCTTTAAATCTTTCATTGTAGTATTGATTTAATGGATGTGATTTGTCGAGGCTGTTCTGTGAGCAAGGTAGATACGGCGATACCATGTATACCTATCTGTTGCAATGTCGGAATATCTTCTAGCCGAATCCCTCCGATGGCATAAATGGGAGGAGCGGGTCGATCTAACTGTTGCAGGTAAGTCATGATCTCTGTAAATCCTTCCAGTCCCAAAATCGGGCTAAGCTGTTTTTTTGTGGTGGTGTATCGCCAGGGGCCCAAACCAATGTAGTCGCAACGCTCCTCCATTCGTTGAAGGATATCTGCTGCGGTATTGGCTGTTCCGCCAATAATTTTATTTGTGCCAAGCAGCGCTCTGGCATCCGATACTGGCATGTCCGTGAGTCCGAGGTGCACGCCGTCTGCATCGATGGCGCGTGCGGTGTCCACATGATCGTTGAGCAGGCATAGCGCTTGGTAAGAAGCGCAGTGTTTTTTGATCGAGGTGCAAAAATCCCGAAATGCCGTATCTTTTGGTTGCTTCCACCGGATCTGAATCCAGTCTGCACCAGCATCAAGCGCCAGCCTAATATTACGTGATTGGATGGCTAAGGTATCTCCTTGTGAGATGTATTGTATTTTTGGATATTCTGATGGTGTCATTATTATCTTACTATGTTTGTATTTGCCACGGCATCGCGACAATCCCGAAATGCCTTCATCGGATCGTTACTTTCCCAAATAGCGCCGAGTAAGGCTACGCCATCTACTTTGGTGGATAGCGTATACTCAATGTTTGTCACATCAATACCTCCTAAAGCGATGAGTTTAACGGCATTATTATTCCTTTCTGCGAGTTGGCTCGATATCGTCGATGCTAAACCATAATCTGGTTTGGATATGCTCGGGAAGAACGGGCTTAAGAAGGCATAGCGCCAGGTTTCTTCTAGCTCGTTGAACGTGTGTATATCATGCACTGAACTGGAAAATTGTACGCCTTCTTGCTGTGGTATTTTCTGTAATTGTAATCGATCCCTTTCAGAATAGTGAATCTGTCTAATATCAAACTCTTGTATAAGTTCATGCTGCGCATGCAATACCAATTTCGGATGATACACCTCGGGTATGCTTCGTACATATGTTGCGGTTTCTTTTGCTGTCCATTGATACTTACGGATATGCAGCCCATCAAGTCCTTCGTCCAATAAACGGACGACAGTGTCTAACTCCTGGTCTGCGGCATATTCCGGTGTAATCACTAGGATCATAAGTACAGCTGTTTTCCCTGATCAATAAATTCCTGCGATTTGTCGAACATGCCTTGTTCTGCGGTATCTCTAATCTCCTGTGTGATCTTCATCGAACAGAATTTTGGTCCGCACATCGAACAGAAGTGGGCTACTTTAGCACCATCTGCCGGTAATGTTTCATCATGAAACTCGCGGGCGGTATCCGGATCGAGCGATAAGTTGAATTGATCTTCCCAACGGAATTCAAAACGTGCCTTACTCAACGCATTGTCTCGGTATTGCGCACCGGGATGCCCTTTGGCCAAATCCGCAGCATGGGCTGCCAGTTTATATGTGATTACGCCGTCTTTGACGTCTTTTTTATTTGGCAAGCCTAAGTGTTCTTTTGGCGTTACATAACACAGCATCGCACAACCATACCAACCGATCATCGCCGCACCGATGGCGGAAGTAATATGATCGTAACCCGGTGCTATATCGGTGGTCAATGGGCCAAGCGTGTAAAATGGTGCCTCGTCGCACTCCGCCAGCTGCTTCTCCATGTTTTCTTTGATCAGGTGCATGGGCACGTGCCCTGGCCCTTCAACCATAACCTGTACATCATGCTTCCAGGCCACTTTCGTGAGCTCGCCTAAGGTTTCCAATTCAGCGAATTGGGCAGCATCATTAGCATCTGCAATAGCGCCAGGGCGCAAGCCATCACCGAGTGAAAAAGCGACGTCGTAGCGTTTCATAATTTCACAGATATCTTCAAAGTGGGTATATAGGAAGTTTTCCTGATGGTGAAATAAGCACCATTTGGCCATGATAGAACCGCCTCTGGATACGATTCCGGTCACGCGTTGTGCCGTGAGGTGTATATAACGCAGTAGTACACCTGCATGGATGGTAAAATACGAAACGCCCTGCTCGGCCTGCTCGATCAAGGTATCTCGGAAGATTTCCCAAGTGAGGTCTTCTGCCACGCCATTTACTTTTTCCAAAGCCTGATAGATAGGCACCGTACCAATAGGTACCGGTGAATTACGGATAATCCATTCGCGAGTTTCGTGTATGTTCTTGCCCGTGGAAAGATCCATGATCGTATCGGCACCCCAACGGCAGGCCCAAACTGCTTTTTCGACCTCTTCTTCGATACTAGATGTCACAGCGCTATTGCCAATATTGGCATTTATCTTGACCAAAAAATTTCTTCCAATGATCATCGGTTCACTTTCCGGATGGTTGATATTGTTAGGAATGATAGCCCGCCCGCAAGCAATTTCATGGCGTACAAATTCTGGTGTAATGTGTTTTTGTGGTGTATTGGCTCCGAAGCTATTTCCAACATGTTGATGATCCATGCGATTGGTTACCTCCTGCAGCTGCTCTATGCGTTGATTCTCACGAATCGCAACATACTCCATTTCTGGAGTGATGATCCCTTGCTTCGCATAATAGAGTTGCGACACATTGTGTCCGGGCTTTGCAGCGAGTGGTCGGTGACTATATTCAAACCGGAGCTCATCCAATTTTCTGTCGGCCAATCGGGTTTTGCCATAATCTGAACTGATCTCGTCTAGCATGTCGACATCTTGGCGATCCATAATCCAAGGAGCACGTAGTCGCGGTAAACCTTTTCTAATATCGATGGTCGCATTTTCGTCTGTGTAGGGTCCAGAGGTGTCATAGATAGTAACTGGTGGATTATACTCGATGCGGCCATTGCTCATCTTGGTCGGGCTAAGTGTGATTTCTCTCATAGCCACCTCGATGGGGAATAAATTGCCCTTGATGTATACTTTGTTGGACTTTGGAAAAGGAGAATTGGAAATCGTGTTCGTTGTCATTTTGTTGGCTTTTTTGGATATCATAAATGGGTTTAACCTCCCTGAGTAGCGGAGATAATTAGGATTTGATCTTGCTCTTGCAATGGTGTGTGAGCCCAGCGATCTTTGGGAATTACCTGCTGATTGATAGCCACCGCAATTCCTCTAGTCTTTCCTTGCATTTCAAGCGCAACCAGTGCGGCCAAATGCTGCGGAGATTCTTCAAAAAAACGAGCTTGTTGATTGATGTGTAGTGTCATTCCTTTGTGGATTTATGTAAATACATACACTTTAGGAATGACAGCTGTAGTGCGGAGGCACCGAAGATGACGATTCACTTTTCCCTACGCTGGTATGATCCAGATCAGGTTCAAAGGGTAAAATCTCAGCCTACAAACTACGTAGACACCCCTAAAGTACTTGGCTAATCTACGACAATAAAATGAAAGACCACGATTCTTTTCCTACTTTTGTAAGAAGGCCCTGCGGAAAAATCACTGATACCGTAGGCAACTATGCACTAGAACGAATCATCACGTGGCAAAATTAAAAATCAACTATAACAAAGAGAAGCTTCAGTATAATTCGCCGATATTGAAATACATCATGGTGGTAGTTACCATTCTATTGGTGTGCTTATTTATGCCTAAGCAGCCGAGGTTTCGTTACGATTACCAAAAAGGTAAGCCTTGGAATCACGAAAACCTCGTTTCTCCTTATGATTTTGCGATTCTGAAAACCCAGGAAGAGATGGATCGTGACAGGCAGCAGATTCTTAAGACGGTTCATCCTATTTATAACGTGAGCGAGGTTGTTAGCAAAGAGCAACTCGATCAATTCAATATCGACTTAGGCGAGAAATGGCAAACGGCACAATTAGATACATTGCCTTCACAAGATATAGAACGCTATCGCGGTGTAGGAACGGCTATTTTAGACTATGTATACAAGCGGGGTGTGATTTCGTTGAATAGTCGTTATCAATTGAAAGGCAATACTTCGGCGTCGGGGTCGGAGGCAGAATATAACTTTATACTCGTGGAGGAGAATGTGGCGCAACAGCGTAATACAGCGAACAGCTTCACGATAGAAGGGGCGTATACCTACATAGAACGGACTGTTGATCGAAATCGTTTCGTGCAGCAAAAGAAATGGTTAGCTGACTTGCTGAAAAATTACGTTGCTGTAAATCTTGTATTTAATGAAGGGCAGACCGAGAAAGCGGAGCAGGCAGCCTTATCAAATATTTCTACTACCCGCGGTATTGTACAGCGGGATGAGCTCATTGTCGAGCAAGGTAAGGTGATTAATAATGAAATCATTCAGAAGCTGGAATCCCTACGTCGTGTCTATGAGAATGAATCGCAGATGGGGGGTAAGCAAGGGTTGGTGCTCTTTGGCAATTTCCTGATGGTTTCGTTGATCATGATCTTGGTGATGATGTTTTTGTTCTTTTTTAGAAGGGATATTTACAATAATAATCGCTTGCTGATGATTATCTTTTTAGTGATCATCAGTATGTTGGGTGTCTTGAGTTGGGCGATAAAAATTAAGATCCCCAGCTTATATTATATCCCATATTGTATCGTGCCGATTATCTTCAGGATCTTATTTGATACGCGCGTAGCACTCAATATTCATCTATTGATGGTGCTTATGGCGGCACTCTTTGTGCCAAACAGTTTTGACTTCGTGTTTCTGCAGTTGGTAACGGGTATCGTGGCGATCTATAGTATTCGTACCATGGTGAAGCGAGAGCAATTTTTGTTGTCCAGTTTACTGATCCTGGCGTCTTATATCATATCATATACCGGTCTGGTGCTGACTAGAAATGGCACATTCGATAGTATTTATTGGAATGATATTTTACCGTTTGTGATTAGTGTCGGACTCACCCTGTTAGCTTATCCATTGATCTACGCATTTGAAAAGCTGTTTGGAATTGTATCGGATCTAACCTTGATGGAACTTACCAACAGTAATTCGAAGCTTTTGCGGGAGTTGTCTATCAGAGCGCCGGGTACTTTTCAGCACTCCTTGCAAGTGGCCAATCTGGCAGAAGCGGCTGTGTATCGGATAGGGGGAAACCCTTTACTGATCCGTGCCGGAGCATTGTATCATGATATCGGAAAAATGTCGAATCCGCTTTATTTTATCGAAAATCAGAAAACAGGTAACAATCCGCATGAGGAATTGACGCCAGAGCAAAGCGCGCAAATCATCATTTCTCACGTGCTTAAAGGGGTGGAGATTGCTCGGAAAAATCAACTGCCCGAAGTAGTCGTGGATTTTATACGTACGCATCATGGTACGACAAAAGTGGATTACTTCTACAACCTTTCCGTCAAGAATAACCCGGATAAGTTGGTCGATGAAGAACTTTTTCGATATCCTGGGCCTATTCCTTTCTCCAAGGAATCTGCCGTGTTGATGATTGCCGATTCTGTAGAGGCAGCATCTCGGGCAATGAAGGAATATACGGAACAGTCCATTAACAAATTGGTGGACAAGATTGTGGATCATAAATTGCTACAAAAGCAATTTATGAATGCAGACATCACGATGAAAGAGATTTCACAGGTAGCTGCGATTTTTAAATCCATGCTGAAAAGTATCTATCATATCCGGATAGATTACGATGTACTTAAAAAGAAATCTGCCGAAGATTAAAAGAACTTTTTGACTGTCAAACCATTGCATTTGCAAGTAAAAAATTGCTTTGCAGAATGAAAATTTTGCGTTATGTTTGCACTGTCAATAACGGAGAGGTGCCTGAGTGGCCGAAAGGAACAGTTTGCTAAACTGTCGTACTGGAAACGGTACCGCGGGTTCGAATCCCGCCCTCTCCGCAAAAATCCTTCATCGAAAGATGAGGGATTTTTTGCGTTTGGCGGGATTCGAACCCGCAGGGTTCGATCCGTAGAAGGTTCAAGGTTGTGTTGGGGGGTGCGGGGCTGAACCAATCCGTAGAAGGTTCAAGGTTGTGTTGGGGGGTGCGGGGCTGAACCAATTCGTAGAAGGTTCAAGGTTGTGTTGGGGGTTTGTGGGGCTGAACCAATTCGTAGAAGGTTCAAGGTTGTATTGGGGGTTTGTGGGGCTGAACCAATTCGTAGAAGGTTCAAGGTTGTATTGGGGGTTTGTGGGGCTGAACCAATTCGTAGAAGGTTCAAGGTTGTATTGGGGGTTTGTGGGGCTGAACCAATCTCGTTCTCTTCAGAAGCAAAAACATATTTAATTAATATCAAACATATAGAGCTTAATGTTTTATGAAAATCTGCTTTAGTCAATAAATCATCCCCAGAGTATACCACTAGGAATACTTGAAATTTAAAAGTCAATCAGCGGGAAAACCATTCGCTTAATATTGTCTTTAGAATTATACACAATCAAGAATATCGATATATTAGCACCCTCTACAATTAAGCGAATAAGTAACTAAAAAACCCTCTTAGAAATGGGTTTTATCTAAGAGGGCCGTCATTTAAACCCTATGGGTTACCTTTAAAAATGCTAAATAAATTTTAGCTGTAATTGTAGGTTGCTAATATATTAAATTTCCCTTATTTATCTTGATTGCAATAAAAAAATCCTCAATGCGCGTTTGAACATTGAGGATCAATAACTATTATAAAGAACTACTAAAACCTTATAATTATGATAAATATAGCATTTTTTTGCTATTATTTTATTGATTTTTTTAATTATTGCATATCTATAATTGAGGTATAAATCGTATTTATACCTGATTGTAGAAATTTTTGTATTCTCCATTTTAGCATCTCATTTTTCTAATGGTTAACCCATTTAGCGGATTAGAATTAGCGGATGATGTCAATTTATTAAAGTTATATTTACACTACTTTGTGAATTGTTTAAAAGCGAGGTTATTCGAAGAGCCAGCTTTATATTTTTATAAAATAACTAAAAAGATGAATAAAAATTGTAGAGACATAGTTTGGATGGGTATAGGCTTGTTTTTAGCCACAAACTTATTTGCACAAGCGCAAATGCCAACAGAAAATTCGTACTATGCGAAAGCAAGTGAGACTTTGACCAAGATAGAAGAGTTGTACGCCGTGCCTGATGGCAAGCAATTGTTAAGAGAGACTTATCCTTTTGATGACACTTATAGTGCTAGTTATCTGGGTGGAGGCGATAATGAAAACAAGACAAATCCGTATTCTTATTTATGGCCTTTTTCGGGAAGCTTATCGGCTTATGTAGCCTTACTAGAGCATTCTAATGATGAGGCAGTGAAAAAGCGTATAGATGACGTAGTGCTGCCAGGTTTGGAAAATTATTACGATACACGCAACCCATCGGGATATGCTTCTTATATCAATAGCGCTGCACCGTCGGATCGTTTCTATGATGATAATGTTTGGCTGGGCATCGATTTTACAGATTTATACCTACATACCAAGCAGCAAGTGTATCTAGACAAGGCACAAGAAATCTGGCGTTTCGTAGAAAGCGGGATGGACGATCAATTGGGTGGAGGCATTTATTGGTGTGAGCAAAAAAAAGAATCCAAAAATACCTGTTCTAATGCTCCAGCCGTTGTATACCTGCTAAAGTTATATGAAGCAACTCAATCTAAATCCTACCTAGAACAAGCGATCCGTCTTTATGGTTGGACGAAAGATAACTTACAGGATCCTCAGGATCAGCTTTACTGGGATAATATCAATCTTGCGGGAAAGGTGCAAAAAGCAAAATACCCTTATAACACCGGGCAAATGATTCAAGCGGGTGCATTATTGTATAAAATCACCAAAAAGAAAGAATACTTACAGGATGCACAAGCTTCTGCTAAGTCTGGTATGGAATTTTTCTTTTCAGAAGAAACTCCTGCAGGCTATCCGCCGCTCAAGAGAAGTGATAACTGGTTTATCGCGGTCATGTTGCGTGGTTATGTGGAGCTATTCCACCAAGATCAAAATAGGCAATATATAAATGCGTTCAGTGCTAACATGGATCACGCTTGGACTGCTATGCGAGATAGTGACGGCCTATTTAGCAAAGAATGGACGGGAAAAACTAGCAATAATGATAAGAAATGGCTGTTAGACCAGCTGGCAATAGCCGAAATGTATGCCCGTTTAGCAGCCGTGGGAAGCTTGCAGAATCTCTTTTTGATAAAGTAATAGCCTTTGTCTCTAACAATATAACTTATTTATTATAATCGGTTGAAGGATTGCAAAAACCATCTTCCTTTAGTGGAAATTCTTTAATGCAAAATTCACTATATTGGTTATAAAATCTTTACTTATGAAATATAGCTACCTGCTAATCACCTTTTTTATTGCCTTTAGTGTTAAAGCTCAAAGCTCTCTTGATCTTACTTACAACAAACCTGCATTCAACTGGATGACCGAGGCATTACCAATTGGTAATGGCGAATTGGGCGCAATGTTTTTCGGAGGTATTCACCAGGAAGAAATACAGTTTAATGAAAAGTCGTTTTGGAGTGGTGATCAGGAAGTCAGAGGAGCCTATCAACATTTTGGTCGGTTATTGTTCAATTTCGATTCTACCTCAAACAATATTGAAAATTATGTTCGATCGCTTTCGCTGGATAGTGCGGTAGGAACAGTGAGTTACATTAACGATGGTATTCGCTACAAAAGAGAATATTTTGCTAGTAATCCAGACCAAGCTATCATCATCCGCATATCTGCCGAAAATAGGCAAAATGCTGTTTCCTTCGCTTTAGCACTGGAAGATTCGGATGGGCATTTGGCTTCTATAACAGCAAATGAGCTCTGCTTTTCAGGGAATAAGGATTTAATAAGCTATGCTGCTCGTGTGAATGTCATCTCCGATGGAGGGCGTGTAGTGCCAGCTAATGATAGGATCGAAGTTCGGGAAGCGAATGCTGTAACCATCATTTTAACCGCCGGTACCAACTATGATAGTGCTTCGCTATCTTACACTTCTTCCTCGCTGTCTGAGCTCGAACAAAAAATGGAACAACGGATCTCGAATGCTCAGAACATCGCTTACAAGACATTAAAACAAAGGCATGTGAACGATTACAAATCACTTTTTGATCGTGTTAATTTCTCTTTAGAGGGAGCTTCCGATGCAAAATCCACTTACGAGCTTTTGAAGACGCCCGATGATCCCTACCTACATATGTTGTACTATCAATATGGGCGATATTTAATGATTAGTTCGTCTCGTGGCATGTCTTTACCCAATAATTTGCAAGGATTGTGGAACAATAGCAACAATCCGCCATGGGAATCTGATATTCATACGAACATCAATATTCAAATGAATTATTGGCCTGCCGAACAGACTAATCTATCGATCTGTCATAAGCCATTTCTGGATTATATTTATAATGAAGCATTGAAGGTTGGCGGCAATTGGCAAAAGCAGGCTAAAGACATCGACGCACGGGGTTGGACATTAAATACACAAAGTAATATTTTCGGACATACGGACTGGAATGCAAATCGTCCTGCAAATGCGTGGTATTGCATGCATCTCTGGGATCACTACCTGTATACAAACGATCTTGATTATTTAGAAAAACAGGCTTTGCCAGTCATGATAGCATCGTGTGAGTTTTGGTTTGATAGACTGATAGAAGGTCCGGACGGGAAGTTAATTGCTCCGGATGAATGGTCTCCAGAACATGGTGAATGGGAGGATGGTGTCGCTTATGCACAGCAGTTAATTTGGAGTTTATTTACCAATACGAAGGATGCCTGCGATGTATTAAACATCAAAAATAGATTTACAGATAGTTTATCTGAAAAATTATCTCGGTTAGACGATGGGGTTGCAATCGGAGAGTGGGGACAGATTCGTGAATGGCGCGTGCAGGCCGAACGCCTAGAGAATGATCATCGGCATCTATCGCATTTAATAGGATTGTATCCTGGTAAACAGATATCACGTTTGAAGAACATGGAGTATGCAGCTGCAGCTAAAAAGTCGTTAATAGGTCGGGGAGATAAAGGAACCGGTTGGAGCAGGGCGTGGAAGATTGCCTGTTGGGCGAGATTATTCGATGGAGAAAAGTCCTATCAATTGTTATTAGCAGCGCTAAATCATACGACGCATACCGAATTGAGTATGGATGGTGAACATGGCGGGGTTTATGCGAATCTTTTTTGTGCGCATCCACCATTTCAAATAGATGGAAATTTTGGGGCTACGGCGGCGATTACCGAAATGCTTTTGCAAAGTCAGCATGATGAGATTCATCTTCTGCCCGCATTACCTGGTGCTTGGACTCATGGAAGTATTAGTGGGTTAAAGGCTGTGGGGAATTATACGGTAAGCTTGGAGTGGAAAGAAGGGGGTATAAAAAGTGGATCTATACATGCAGAGTCATCCAGACCTTGTCGTATTCGCAGCGCTACTCCAATTTTATTTCAATCGGACGATGTCGTTTACTCATTTTCGGAAGGATACCATGTCTATGAGTTTGGAGCTGTAGAGGGCACAACGTATCATTTTAACAGATCGTAAGGTTAGAATTGTCTAAAAAAAAGAAGTTCCCGCCAATTGGCGAGAACTTCTTTAACTATGATCACTCAGCTTATGGTTGATCCCACCACACTCTGGAATCTTGATTGTTTCCTCCTGGAAGTAAGGCAATAGCTGCAGCGGCACTTTCTGGATTGGATAGCAACTCTGCATCCGTGTAAACATATCGGCGAGGGATAAGTCCCGACGGCGTTAATGGAGCCGGAGAAGGTGTCAAAGTTGGGTGCCCAGACTTCCGCCAGATGTTCCATGCTTGTGCGCCATCAGGATAGCTCGCGATGAAGCGCTGTATCGATATTTGTCGTTGGTTTGTTCCGACCGCTGTCAAAGCAACATTTGCATTACTCAAATAGCTAGCAGCGTTATATGTTGCGCCCCATTGTTCAAATGATAAACTAATGCCTTGAGGATAAAGCGTGGCAACACTTTCTGTAGTCCAACCTAAGTCTGCCGCTTCTGCTCTTGCTAACGTAGTCTGCGCTGCGGTTATTAGGAAAACAGGTGAAGTATCCATACGCTTATCGCCTCGCAGAATTCTCGCCCACGTTGGATTTGCTTCTGTAAAAGCTAAAGTAGCAGGTCGTTCCAAACCATAAGGCACTCCCGTACTTGAGGACGTGGTTGCTCCAGCTCCAGAAGCATTACTCGCTCCTCCGTATATACTTTGTCTGTTATCATCCAGCGACTTCAGTAAATCTGTCATGGTAGCACTAACAGAATAATCTGATCGTGTCAAGTACGTAGCAAAGTACGCGCTTTGATAGTTGCCACCTGGATACACTAGTCTAAAGTTTTGTGCATTGGTGGTAATAATGCCTCCGGTTGCTGCTAACGCCTCTTGAAAAGCTTGAGCAGCAAAACCGTTTGCCGCAGGCACCTTTTTAGATAATTGAATGGCGGCCAACAGTTTTATTGAATTTGCGGTGCGTCTCCAACTATCGATGTTGCCAGAGTAGATAATATCACCTGCTATCGGACTGTTGTCGAAAGATACAATCGCCTCTCCTAATTTTTGAAATATTCCTCGATAAATGTCTTCTTGTCTATCGTACTTAGGTAATAGTGTACCAGTTCCTCTCAATGCTTCCGAATAAGGGACATCGCCCCACATATTCGTAACAAATAGAAAGATGTATTGCTGTAAAATGGTCGCTATGGCCGATAGATTAGCATTTCCGCTATTATCGATGATGTTCTGTAGATCGTTTAGATGACCGGAATAATAGCCTGTAAAAGCCAGTTGTGGGGCAGAGTACCGGGAAGTCTCGGTGTACTGTGTTTCGGAAAAATATTGAGCGTATAGCCCACTCCGCAAATCATAGGCATAACTACCTCCCAAGCCTGCTTGCACATTGGTAAGCAGTGCACTGTATACTGGAGTTGTTACTGCTCCAGGATTTACATTCGTATCTCCAAAATCACTTAGTGAGTCACAAGAAGATAGACTACTAAGTAAAAATGCTGACAATATAACTTTATGTATGTTTTTCATGTGTTTCATTTCTATATTTTCAACTTATTAAAACCCTACACGCAAATTGAATCCCCAACCTCTTGTTCCTGGAAGCTGGGAAGTCTCGCCTGCGATACCACTGATTTCTGAGGGATCAAACTCACCATTTGTTTTAGAGTGAATTAACCAAAGATTTCTGCCGACCACAGCGATGTTTGCATTCTGTATGCCATATCTTTCTAAATTCATCTTCTTTGCAGGAAGCTCATATCCGAACGATATTTCACGAAGTTTGATGAAATCTAGGTCAAAAATAAATTCATCTGTGGTACGACGGCCATATGCATTTTCGTAATAAGTGCGCACCGGCACGTAGAATTCAACGGCTTCGCCGTTTGCATTAACACCCGTAGTTTTCTTACCACCGCCATCGGCCACGGCATCTCTCACATTGAATCCGCGATCGTTGATCTCCGCTGTGCGTTCTGTAACTCCACTGAAAGCGCCAAACATGCTGGAAAGAGAAGAGAATTTACCGCCAAATTGGTAATCAATATTGAAGGCAAGATTAAACCCTTTATAGGTAAAGGTGTTTTGGATACCACCCGTAAAGTCTGGAAGGACGCTACCATAGGAAATATTATCCTGTCTTTGGTAGTAGCCAGCAGCATCCAGAATTGGAACACCTTGCTCATTACGCATAATACCGCTACCGATTAATTGTCCCCATCGTTTACCTTCTTCGTGATATATTTGTGGTAGCGCAGCAAAAGCGACATTCGCTACCGCTCCTGTACGTGTGACATTGTTTTCTGGACTTAGTGAAACCACGTCATTATTGATCAGTTTCGAGTAAGTCAGGTTCACATTCCAGTTGAATTCTGCTGTGCGAATTGGACTTCCTCTCAGTTGTAGTTCAAATCCTTTTTTGGTGATCTCCCCAATGTTAGTTAAAAGAGAGGTGTATCCACTTGCACCATTGATGCTCAGCGCAAAAGGAAAGTTGATCTCGGTACCATCCCAATAGGTTGCAGATATACCTACACGATTACGTAAGAACTCCAAATCTATACCAAGCTCTTGTTGTGTGGCGACTGCCCCACGAATATTTGGATTCACTAACTGATCTGGTGTAGGCATCAAGATGTTGCCATTCCACTGATTGTTGTTGATGGTGTAGTTCATGCCCGGAAACCGATAAGCGCCAAATGGACTTGCATTTGTGCCTAAAGCTTGTGGAATTTCTCCCCACGAATAGCGTACCTTACCAAAGCTTAACCAGTCTTTAGTTTCTTCTGGAAGTAAGTCAGAGAATACAAAGGATGCACCAAAGGATTTAGAGAGTACATCGTTATTGCCCGCTGGTAATGTAGAGAACCAGTCGTTACGCAATGTACCGTTTACAAAAACCATATTTTTGTATCCGACAGTAGCGGTACCAAATATAGCATTGTATTTCTCCAATGACCTCGGGTTCGTAATTGCAGGAGTCTGCCGACTATTGCTTAAGAAAAAGCCGTTGGGAACCACCAGACCTTGTACAGTATTACCACCATTACCTTTAGTAGTAAGGGAGAAGAAATCTGTACCTACGTTTGCATTGACAGACCAGTCTTCAAATTTCCTGTTGAAAGAAGCCAAAAATTCTAAATTCTGACGATTTGCGTAGGAATTATTGGTGCTGTAGCCCGCGAAAATACCTGCCTGGGTATGACTGGCCTGTAACTCACTATAGTCACGACCTTCAGAGAAAACCGTATTTTGTTGCTTGCGGTAAGTAGCCTTTACAGACAAACCATCTATAATTTTGTAACTAGCGTATACGTCTCCAAATAACCGATCGTTATTCGTGATACGTTCGGTAAAATCTAAGAATGTATAAGGGTTTAAGTAATAATTACCTTTGTAAAAATTGTCAGGACTATTCGGATTGTACTGCGTAGGATTTGGTCTGTTCCAACTGGCATAGATACCATTTAGATTTAAACCACGAAGTTCTTCCATGATTCCGAAGTCAAGATCCCGGTGCATCCATTGGCTAAAGGCACCTGTCGCGGCATTACCATAACCATCACTGATGAATCCATTTAGCTGTCCGTTAATATAATTAACGTTGGTTCCAACTTCAAATTTGTCGGTCACTCTATAAGCCGTAGAAACATTGATGTTGTTTCGTTTCAAAGAACTCTCCGGGATCAATCCGTTTACATATTGGTTGTTATAAGTAACCTTGAAATCTAGTTTTTCTGAACTTTGGCGAAAAGTAATACCGTTATTCAAAGTAACGCCGGTCTCGTAGAAATCCCTTACATTGTTGGGTTGTGCATTTAGATTTGTTGTCTGAAAAGACCGATCGTGTCCAGGATACCAGGCATACCAAGGAATGTATTCTGTTCCATCCATACGCGGACCCCAACTTACGTCGTCATAAGAATCTTTATATATTTTGCCGTCTAACGCTCTCCATTCCTCCGGATGACCTTGTTGCCAAGTGTACGTGCGCCATTGATCATTGGTGCCACCGGCATATAAGTTCTGGTAGGCTGGTAATATATACGGTTTCTCAAATTGTGCTCCTATATTAACACTTATACCTACGCCAGGTGTAGATCTTCCTTTTATTAACGTCATTACGATAGCACCACCAGCTCCCTGAGATCCAAATAATGCCGAAGCAGCAGGCCCTTGTAGTACGGTTACACTTTCTATGTCGTCCAAGTTGATGTCGTTGGAATTAGGTAGTATCGTGCCATCAACGACATAAATAACTCCTGTTCCAGATCCCAAACCACTTTCGCCTCTTAGGCGAATAGATGTTTCACGACCCAAGGCTGCAGCAGACTGGCTTCTCACTTGCAATCCGGCTACCTTACCCGCTAAGGCATTATTGATATTGGTTTGTCGGATTGGATTAAGTTGTTCTTGATTTAATACCTGAGCGTTGTAAGATGTAGATCTGGCTGAAGATTGGATACCGTAAGCGCCGGTCACAATAATCTCTTCGAGAGATTCTGTTCCAAGATTTAAGGTGACGTTTACAACATTTTGAGTGCCTATTTCTACACGTCTTCCTGTGTATCCTATATAGGAAAAGATCAAGGTTTGGCCGTTATCTGCCTTAATGTTAAAGTTTCCATTAGCATCAGTCTGAGTAGCAACATTGCTCCCCAATACACTAACACTAACTCCTGCAAGAGAAGCTCCATTGCTACCAGCAACAGTACCTCGGATTTGTCTCTCTTGTGCGTACAAACTTGCCGATAGACAAGTCAGCAGAAGAATAAAACTGAGTAGTTTTTGTTTCATGCGTGTTGTTCAGTTAAGTAAATGATTAATTGATTTGGTGTGTTTAGTTGTTATTATTAAATGTTTTCATTCGATGCTTTGGTTTGGGTAATTTCTCATTATTCGCATGAATATATGTGAAATTATAGATGATTTATGTTGTAAAATCATTTATATAATATATTTCGTTTAAAAATTTTAATATTTTGTAATTTTTATATTAAATTTTTAAATTAATATCTTTCATTTATGGTATTTGTTTTTTATTTACCTATTTAAATAGGTTTTTTTTGCTAATGTAATAACATTTTTATTTTTTCAATCGTTATTTTTAGTGAAAAAATGAATTATTCAGATTTATTATTTAAAATAATCTAAAATTCTATTTAAATATCCATTTTTTAGATGTAAATATTCTTAAATCTGTGTTTTGGTATCGTGTTGTTCGTATAAAGTCTAATTTCTATTGTGAGTCACGAGGATGTGTTTGGTTTGTTGTTCAAAAAAATACGCCAACAATGAAACTTTGTATTGCACATGTCAAACTAAAATGTTCTCAAGTAGGTGTAATAAGTAATTGTTCAAATATATATTAAATCCATGTATTAAGTAGTTTTTATTTTAATTTTTTCTTGACATGAAAAGTCCTAGGAATAATAAAGGGTAAACTCATACAGAGATAACCATCAATACATTGAATCCATGATTCGGCTACAATCTTGGTGGATTGAGATACTTCATAGAAAGCGAGTTTTCTAAACTTTGTATTATCAGAAAATCTAAAAATAAATTCAATATGAAAACGAAAAAGGTATGGTTTGTAACAGGAGCTTCCAAAGGCTTAGGGAAAACGCTTGTAAAAGAACTTTTAGTACAGGGATACTGCGTAGTAGCTACTTCAAGAAGTGAGGATTCATTGACGGATGCCATTGGTCAGCATGATAACTTCCTTCCGCTTGAGATGGATATTACCTCTGACGAAGCGGTAGGAAAGGCAGTGCAGACCGCTATTGATCGATTTGGTCGTATCGATATCGTGGTAAATAATGCAGGCTACAGTCAGATAGGGACGTTGGAAGAGCTTTCCGATGAAGAAGCACGAAGGAATTATGAAGTCAATGTATTTGGTTCATTGAATGTGATTCGCCGTACAACGCCTTACCTACGTCAGCAAAATTCCGGACACATTTTCAACATTGCTTCAGTAGGTGGTTTGGTGGGTAGCTTTCCTGCTTTTGGAATTTATTGTTCTACCAAATTTGCTGTCGCTGGTTTTACGGAAGCCCTTGCGGTAGAAATGAAGCCTTTTGGAGTGCATACTACACTGGTTTATCCAGGTTACTTCCGCACAGAATTTTTGTCATCCGGTTCCGTTAAAACTGCAAAAAACCCATTGGACGCCTATGTTTTAGCTAGAGAAAGTGAAGCACAGCACCTACAGCAAATTAATGGAAATCAGCCTAACGATCCGCAAAAAGGAGCGGAATTACTGATTCAGCTAAGTGAATTGGAAAACCCTCCAGTACATTTTTTGATGGGGGAGGATGCCTATGGGATGGCTCAGCAAAAAATCAGGCTTTTGGAGGAAGAGGCGGAAAAATGGAAAGATTTGACTTTGTCGACCGCATTCTAACAAACAAAACAAGATAAGAAATATTTATGTGTTACTTTTAAACTGATGAACGATACTTTTCACTTTCATTCCCTTAGTGAGTTTCATACTTTCTGTGGTTTACCAAAGCCGGAGCATCCGCTCATTAGTTTGATCGATTACAGTAAGGTAAATTATCCTGTGAACGATTCGGCGCTAAAGTGGATTCAGAAGTTTTATTCTATCGGCTTGAAAAGGAATGTAAACGCGCGGTTCAACTATGGTCAGCAACACTATGATTTTGACTCGGGCTTGCTCTGTTTTTGCTCGCCCGATCAATTTCTAAAAATTGAGATCAACCCCGAGGTCAACGTGGAGCCGACAGGCTGGTTGTTACTTATACACCCCGATTTTTTGTGGAATACAGAGTTGGCTGCCAAAATTAATTCGTACGACTTTTTTCAATATGCTGTTAATGAAGCTTTATTTCTATCGGATAGAGAGGAGGTTGTTATCGTAAATATTCTGGAAAGTATAGCTCAGGAATACCAATCTCCAATCGATCGGTTTAGTCAGGACCTTATCATTAAACAAATAGAAAGATTGCTGATTTATGCAGAACGTTTTTACCAGCGTCAATTTACAACTCGAAAGAAATCGAACCAAGAATTAGTTACGCGTTTCGAACAAATCCTTTTCCAACATTTTACCCAGGAAAACTTAAATAAAAACGGTATGCCCACGGTGAGCGGGATTGCCAGTAAAATGAATATATCGGCGAATTACCTAGGAAGCTTACTCCGAATTTATACCCAGCAAAACACGCAACAACACATTCAGAAGAGGGTAATTGATTACGCAAAAATGCGACTGAGTACCACTACTTTATCTGTGTCCGAAATTGCCTATGAACTAGGTTTTGAGCATCCGCAATCATTCAACAAGGTATTCAAAAGCAAAACCAACCAAAGCCCACTGGAGTTTCGGGCTGGTTTTAATTGATGTATTAACGAATAGGAAACTTACTGGATTTCCTTACGTTTTTCACGCGCTAAGTAACGGGATATGAAATAAATGGTTGCTCCAAGATATGGGAAGAAAAGTACGACAATTATCCACAAAACCTTAGTTAACCCCGTCTCTTTTTTTAAGATGAGATAGATAGCAACCAAAAGAAATATAATGGGGATCGAAATGAGTATCGCAATCTCTACTGGTCCGATATTTATAAAAAGGATATTTGACATACACAAAAATAATAAAGTAACTGAAATCTTCTACTTACAGTCGACAGCAGCATATTTCAGAGAATACGCAGCCGATTCGTCGGTCTGCTCGCGTTGGCTACTGGTATTTACCTTTAATGGTTTTTGATATAGCTCCATCCCGCCGGTCAACCTGAATTGTAGGTGCAGTGTGTCTTGCATGCCCTCTTGCATATACGTCCATTGTACCCTTACATCTTCTCCATTGATCGTTCCCAGTAAAGTGCCTTTACGTTGGTCTTTCTCGTGAGGTAGCCAGTCCATTTCACCTGTGATATCATTTTCATCGATCACAAAGTGAACTTTTGTCGTATCCTGATTTTCTGCACCTTCGGTACGGATGTAGCAATAATGACCGTTATCCAAACTATGGCTTGCAACCATTGTAGTATCGGACTCTTGAGTATGCCCATCATTTTGTGTTTTATCAGCATTTCCCTGGCAGGAAGTGATTGCCAATGCCAGACTAAATATTCCCAAATAAAATTTCATAAATAAAATCTAAAGTAAATCAATCTTAGAACAAGATGAGCATAAATCCGGCCAAACCCGTTCGCTAAGATAGAGACGGAAAACGTGGCGAGAGATAAGCTGCATGCAGGAGAGGAGGATATCGAGAAAGAAAAATTTGCATGGGTGTTTATTAAGTTATTATTTGTTTGTATTTTGAAGTTGAATACCTTGTGAAAGATATATAGAACGCCCTACTAATAAAGTGGTGTTCTCGCCACGTATAGACCAATGGAAGGTGCGGAGAGGTCAATTTCGTTGATTATGTAATAACGAGTACATTTGTATTGATCTGCCAAAAATGATAGAAGAAAGTAGCATGAACCTATGGGAAGTGCTCTTCTACTAATGACTAACAAATAAAAATTATGATGAAAAACGTTAAACTGCTTTTCGTGCTATGCTTGCTTGGCTTAACAACTCAGGCACAATTGCGGCTCCCACATGTATTGTCAGATCACATGGTCTTACAACGGGAATCGGAGGTGCAAGTGTGGGGTTGGGGACAAGCTGGTGCCAAAGTCGCTGTATATGCTTCTTGGTTATCCGATACTGTACATGCGGTGATTGATGGAGGAGGCAACTGGCACATTCCGATACCCACCAAGGCTGCGGGTGGGCCTTACACGCTGCAAGTGTCATCCGGGTCGGAGGTACTAAAATTAAATGATCTACTGCTGGGCGATGTATGGTTATGTTCCGGCCAGTCCAATATGGAATGGGGAGGTGCGCAAAGTTTACCCGAAATACTGGAAGAGCTACCGCAGGCAAACGATCCCCAAATACGTTTATTGCAAGTGAGTCGTTACGCTGCTTCCTATCCACAGGAAGACATACCGAATACGTGGAAGCTTTTGGATGCTAATTCGCTAAAACCTTTTTCTGCCATTGGGTACTTCATCGCCAAGACTTTTCGTAAGGAGATAGGCGTACCCATCGGTATTATTAATGCCAGCTGGGGTGGTACGGGAGCGGAGGTATGGACACCGGCTAGTGTAGTTGATAATGATGGAATTTTGCAAAAGGCAGCAGAAAATCAGACTGCAGCAGCTTATCGTCCGCATCGGACAGCTTCCCTCTGGAATAGTATGATCTTTCCTTTACGGAGATTTCCGGTTTCCGGGATATTCTGGTATCAAGGGGAAAGTAATGTGGGCGCCTGGTCTTCTTACGATCGGCTGATGCAACAAATGGTAGGTGCCTGGCGTGCCGCGTGGGGTCAGCAGCTGCCATTCTATTTTGTGCAGATCGCGCCATTTACCTACAATAACTCGGCGCCTTTGGCCGCGTTACTCCGTGAGCAACAGGAGAAAACAGCAAGAACGCTCGCTAACGCCGGTATGGTTGTGATTTCCGACTTAGTGGATAATGTGAAAGACATACATCCGATACAAAAGCGTGCTGTAGCAGATCGACTGGCTACGCTAGCCCTACAGGAACATTATAAGCTACCTGCACAAAAAGACTACAAATCACCCACCTATAAAAGTTATACGGTAAAGGGAAATCAGGTAGAAATTAGCTTCGAGAATCTTAATGGCAAACTTCAGGTAAAAGGCGATCAGATTACGGAGTTGTACATAGCCGGTGCGGATCAGGTTTTTCATCCGGCAAAAGGGGTAGTTCGTGGCAATAAGCTGATGGTATCCGCTGCAGTAGTGCGGCATCCGCAAGCCGTTCGATTCAGCTTTTCGGAGGCCGGGATAGCTAATCTTTTTAATAGTCAAGGATTGCCTGTGGCACCTTTTCGAACGGATAATTGGTCTTTCTAACATTATTTACCTCTTATCGCGACCTATGAATTATTTGAAGCAAATAAAAATTATAGTGGCCTTATTCATTCTGTCGGTGCTATTCCTTTTGTCCTGTGCCAACTCTTCGGAAAATGTAGCGAAAGCGGAGTCGCCACGTATTATCAACATTGTTAATTTCATTCGACAAACAGATTACCGCGTAGAAGGAGCAGACAGTTTACTGCTGGATGCAACGACCAGACAAGTGGCTTTATTAAAAAAGCATAAACTGCCCGGTACATTCTTGCTCCAGTACGATGCGTTAATCAACCCAAAATACCAAGATCTATTGCTAAACGGGCTGGATGACCAATCTGAGATTGGAGCTTGGTGGGAAATTACACAACCACATTGTGAAGCGGCGGATATTCCATGGCGCGGCGAACATCGCTGGGTCTCGACCGCCAATATTGCATTTACTACGGGGTATACCCCAGAGGAGCGTGAAAAACTGACTGATGTTTATATGGAAAAGTTCAAAGGCATCTTTGGCTATTATCCAAAATCGGTAGGCTCTTGGTTTATTGATTCGCATTCTCTGAATTATATGTACGAGAAATATCAAATTGTAGTCTCCACTAATTGCAAGGATCAAGTGGGTACCGATGGGTATACGCTATGGGGTGGCTATTGGAATCAAGCATACTATCCAAGCAAAGGGAATGCGTATATGCCGGCACAAACGAAAGAAAATCAAATTCCGGTTCCGATTTTTAGAATGTTGGGTAGCGATCCCATTTATCAGTATGATATGGGTGTCGGTACCGGTTATCAGGGAGTGATTACTTTAGAACCCGTATACGAAGATGGCGGGATGGATAAGCGATGGACCGACTATTTCTTGAATGCTATTGTGGAGCAACCCAGTTTGGCTTTCAACTACGGACAAGCCGGTCAGGAAAACTCTTTTACATGGGATGGCATGAAAAAAGGACTAGAGATGCAAATCCCCATCTTCGATTCCTTGCGCCGGGAAGGAAAGATTCGTGTGGAGACACTGGCTGAATCAGGAAAATGGTTTAAGGACAACTTTGAACTGACCCCCGCAACAGCGGTGACAGCATTGGAAGATTATCGCGATGAAGGAAACAAATCTATTTGGTACAATAGCCGTTTCTACCGGACCAATTTGTCTTGGCACGGAAAAAACTTTCGCTTCAGAGATATTCACCTATTCGACGAGCGTGTGGAGTCTGCTTACTTACGTGCCCCTGGTAAAGGAGGGCAATTTCTTTACTTCACACTTCCCGTGGTGGATGGCTATTTTTGGAGTACTGAAGACGAATTGGCAGGTCTTCGATTGATGACAGAAAATGCTAATGGGGAAGAAACAGCGCTTTTAATGGACACACCAGAAGTGACCGAAACAGCCAAAGATGTGCTTCAAATAAAAAGTCGCGATCAGTTTCAGAATGCTTTTACGATCACCCTTTATCCGGATCACATCGATGTGGCTTGCCAACCCGCAAAGAATAATTTTTCTTGGTACCTTGCACTACAGATACCTGTAAAAAGACAACCAGAATTGCCATTCAACACCATCGAAAAGACATCCATAGCGGCTAGTTTTAAAGGTTATAGCTATACGATAGAGCTAGAGAATGGCCATTTTCAGCGCAATAGAATAGATGGTCAGGTGTTTCAGTTGCTTCCCGAAAATCACGTTATCCGTTTAATAACAAAATACTAATTCATTATAATACCAAAGCATAACTATCTATTTATGATTAAAGCTGTCCCATTCTTTCTCGCGCTAATTCCAATTTGTTTCTTTACTCATGCCAAGTCTAAAAATGGAGAACCGATCGAACTACGTTGCGAGCATTTGGTGAGTCCGCTGGGGATAGATAATCCGAATCCACGGCTGAGTTGGAAGCTCGAAGATAATCGGCCGGGAGCAGTACAAACAGCCTATCGGATCTTAGTGGATACAGATTCCTTGGCTGTAGTGAATGATCGGGGCCAGATCTGGGATACTGGAAAACAACCTGATGACCATATTCTATTGACATTTGCGGGTGAGCAGCTTCAGCCCCAAACTCGATATTTTTGGAAAGTGATCACTTGGGATAAAGAAGCAAAAGCAAGCACATCGGCGGTCGTCGCTTTCGAGACCGGTAAGATGGGGAATGCCCAATGGCAGGGATCTTGGATTAGTGATCATCATACTATCGACCATAAGCCAGCGCCATATTTTCGTAAAGAATTTAACCTCAAGAAGGAGATCGCTCGTGCACGTGCTTACATTGCTGTAGCTGGATTATACGAGCTCTCGCTCAATGGTCGTAAGGTTGGAGATCATCGCTTGGATCCGATGTACACCCGGTTTGATCGGCGCACGCTTTATGTAACACACGATGTGACTACGCAGCTGCGCTCAGGGCAGAATGCATTGGGTGTGGTATTGGGCAATGGCTGGTACAACCATCAGTCGCTAGGCGTGTGGGACTTTCATAATGCGCCCTGGAGAGCAAGACCTACGTTTTGTCTGGATCTGCATATTGTTTATACAGATGGTTCCGAAGAAACGATCCGGTCAGAACGAGATTGGAAGACTTCTTCCGGACCGATTACCTTTAACAGTATTTATACGGCAGAACACTATGACGCCCGTTTAGAGCAGCCCGGTTGGGACAGTCCGGGCTTTGATGACCAGAAATGGCAGGGGGTACGGTACCGCAGTTTTCCTTCGGAAAATATTGTCTCGCAGCAAATGGTACCTATCCGTTTCGGAAGAAAATACGAGCCTCAATCCGTCGAAAAGATCAATGATAGCACCTATGTTTTTGATATGGGGCAAAATATGGCAGGTGTAACCCATGTGCAGGTGAAAGGAGCAGAGGGAACCGTACTAAAAATAAAACATGGCGAACGCTTGCACGATGATGGTCGGATTGATTTGTCTAATATCGATGTGTATTATCGGGGAGATAAAGAGGCAGATCCTTTCCAGACGGATATCCTGACGCTGAGTGGTCGCAAAGAAGATGAATTTACCGCCAAATTCAATTATAAAGGTTTTCGCTATGTAGAGATTAGCAGCAACGCACCCATCCTTCTGAACGCCAAAAATGTGACGGCCTATTTTATGCACAGCGATGTCGCTCCGCTGGGCGAAGTGAAAACTTCTTCTAAGTTGGTGAATGACCTGTGGCGCGTCACCAATAATGCGTATTTATCTAACTTGATGGGCTACCCAACGGATTGTCCGCAGCGTGAAAAGAACGGCTGGACTGGTGATGGACATTTGGCCATAGAAACAGCTTTATACAATTTTGAAGGGATTACGGTATACGAAAAATGGATTGCCGATCATCGCGATGAGCAACAGCCCAACGGTGTATTGCCGGATATTATCCCTACCGGAGGCTGGGGTTATGGTACAGCAAATGGGCTAGACTGGACCAGCACAATTGCGATAATTCCTTGGCAGATCTATCTATTCTACGGAGATTCCAAGCTGCTGGCTGATTCGTACGAAAACATAAAGCGCTACGTGGATTATGTGGAACGAATTAGCCCAACCGGTTTGACGACTTTTGGTCGCGGAGATTGGGTTCCGGTGAAGTCTACGTCCAATCTGGAATTGACTTCTTCCGTATATTTCTACACCGATGCGCGCATCCTGGCTACAGCGGCCAAACTCTTTGGGAAAGAGCAGGATCAGCAAAAATATGAGGCATTGAGCGAAAAAATTAAAAATGCAATTAATAGTAAATTCCTGAACCGGGAGAAAGGCATCTACGCAGATGGTACCCAAACGGAGTTAAGCGTTCCTTTGTTTTGGAAAATTGTGCCGGAAGATATGATAGCCAAAGTGGCGGCTAATCTGAATAAAAAGGTCGAAGAGACGAATTTTCATCTGGATGTCGGTGTATTAGGTGCCAAGGCATTGCTCGATGCCTTGAAAGATAATGGTTATGGTGCTACGGCTTATAAAGTGGCAGTGCAGGATACCTATCCTTCCTGGGGATGGTGGGTAGTCAATGGAGCGACGACTTTATTAGAAAATTGGGATTTGGAAGCCGAGCGAGATATTTCCGACAATCATATGATGTTTGGTGAGATCGGTGGTTGGTTTTTCAAGTCGGTAGGAGGCATTCATCCCGATCCAGAGCAGCCTGGTTTTAAGCATACGCTGCTACGACCTCTATTTCCCGAAGGATTGGAGCACTCGGAAGTCAGCCACCGTTCGCCCTACGGTAACATTATCTCAAAATGGAAACGAAATAAGAATAATACAGTAACCTACACGGTCACCGTGCCAGCCAATGCCAGTGCCACGCTCCACTTGCCAGAAAATGCAGAAGAAAGGGCACCGCAAAAGTTGCTTGCAGGGACGCACACGATACAAGTAAAGCTAAATTACTCTGAATAGCTTCTTGTGCAGCTATTGTAAACTTCTTTTACATCGTTTACTTCTTCGGCAAAGTTTGTAAAATTGACTTCTTTCATCTCACAGGTATATCCGCGTTGAGGTGGCATAGTTAAGCAGGCTGGGCAAACGATATCAACAAAATATACGGTTTGTCCTTTATAAACACCCCGGTATAAGTTGGTATACATATGAGGTGAATTACACTTGAGCTGGTCCCTGAAATGATTACGCATGTAGGTCAAACAGGTTTCGGATTCGCTTTTTGAACAGGCCGAAAGCAATAATGAGGTGATAAAGAGCAGATAAATCTTGTTCATAATAAAATGGTTTCAATACTATAACGCAGCGAGGAACAAGATGCTACAGCTAAGGATAATAAAATAAATGTTCTATATAAAATTTTTACATTTAATGTAAACTTTAGAAGTAATTAAACCAATGGATATTATAATAAAACAATCGGATGCTAAAGGCTATGCAGCTGCTAGCGATGGCGAAAAACGAGCGGGTATGATGACGTATTCGATTGCAGGAAAAGATTTAATTATCATCGATCATACAGAAGTCGATTCCGCCTATACCGGTAAAGGCGTCGGTAAAAAAATGCTTTACAAAATTGTAGAGTTGGCCAGAGAAAAAAACATCAAAATTATGCCCTTGTGCCCATTTGCGGCCAGTATGTTTAGAAAGATGGATGATATTAAGGATGTGTTGAAATCATAAACTATGCAGTAGAATAAAAAGAAGGTATGATCGTATATCTGTCGAGGAAATTTTAATACAGATCTTTAACCAACTTTAGTATTAACGTAAAGCTCTTTCCAGATGCGTTAAAAACAGCATCTGGTATTATTTCGTCTAACACAAAATGCTCAATCTTAACGAGCTGGTATGAAGCGGCCATCGCTATCCATGTTACCGACGCAAATACACGCCATAGTAGGTTTATTCTCTTCGATCGAATTTGGGGCGCCAAGTAACGATCGGTCTGCTTTTAATTCTCATCATTCATGAGAATATAAGAGACGTTGTTACACGTGCTGAAGCTGATCAGATAAATACAGAAGTTAACCTGTGGCACAATATCCCGAAACATCCAACCCAACCCAATACGTACTCTTTTTTATAGCTAATTGATTTTAGCTGAATAAAAATCAAAAAAAATTTGTTAGTCTCAAAACGATGCATACATTTGTAGTGTACTATATAACTAATACACTAGAATAGCCAATATGATTAATTTAAAGAATGTATCGTACCAGTATCGAAGAGGAGTTCCTATATTGGAAAATATTACCGCTAATCTGAAGCCCGGACATATCTACGGATTGTTAGGCTTGAATGGAGTAGGCAAAACGACGTTACTCAAAAATATCGGAGGTCTGCTTTTCCCAAGCTCTGGAGCTATTGAGATGACTGGTTTTGAACCTCATAAAAGAGAGGTGGATTTCCTATCCAACATTTACTTTGTTACCGATCATGCGGAACTACCAGAGTGGAAGATCCGTCAGTTTCAGGAAGTGTATGGATCCTTGTATCCAAAATTTGATGTCGGTTACTTTGAAAACCTGTTAGGTATTTTTCAGATCGACTGTACCAAGAATATAAAAGACCTTTCCTTCGGTCAGGTTAAAAAAGTAAACATTGCTTTTGCATTGGCTACAAATGCCAACGTCATCTTGATGGATGAACCCACTAATGGGTTGGATATCCCTTCGAAGACTCAATTTCGTAAAATTATCGCAAGATATGTTACCGACGAACGTCTGTTGATTATATCCACGCACCAAATCCGTGATATCCATAACTTAATCGATCATTTGCTGGTTTTGAATCACAGTAGACTGATTCTGGATGAAAGTCTCCACTCGTTGCAACAGAGCTTCTACATGTCTACTCAGCCTAGTGATGTGGCAGATGCTATCTATTCAGAGCAGAGCATACATGGAACATTAAGTCTGATACCTAATGTTAAAAATGAAGAAAGTCAATTTGATATTGAATTTTTCTTTAATGCCTTATCTGCTGATCCAAATCTCGTAAACCACTTTAAGCCAACTCAAACCAACCTGTGAAATGAAAAATATTAATTTAAAAAGATTGAAAACGACACTTGTTGAATACTGGTTGCTCAATAAAGGTAAGATCGTAAGCATCCCGGTGGTTGTATTCGTTTTATATATTTTGGCCATGTTTTGGTACGGGACGCCTCTTTTCAATAGGTTGTTTCTGAATGGCTATTCCGAAGGCTCTTTTGCGGAAGCGTTGGCAAACTACACCGGAAAACAAACCACAAACCTGGTGTTATTTATATTGCCACTTTACCTGATTTTATGCACAGTTCCTTATTTTAAGATGTTGACGAAGACGGTGCGCGGCAGCTTAAGTCCAGTGAGTAGGGGAGAGCGTATGCTTACGTTATGGCTTGGAAATTTAACCATCATTTTCTTAATTCTTTTCTCCTTCTTCCTCACGGATTTGGCATTCGTATCTGTGATGAAGTCACTTTATTTGGCAGATGCTATTTCCTATAAAGAAAGCGTTGGAGAACTGTATTTTAAATTTAAAGAGAAAACTTATTTTTCGAATTCAGAACCTCAAATTTATACTGCTGCAATTATTGCTTCATGCATATTCGCCTGTTTGTACCAGTTAGCAGCTATCTTTTTTCGGAAATACAGCATTCCACTTTTTGCATTGCTATTAATTGCACTTGGTGTGTTCTATTTTAAAGTCATCGTGACACTTCACCAACATGCTGACTATCATTTTGAAGGATCGGATTTAAGGTCGAAGATAATGACTTTGTATATACTATTGGTTTTGCTTGGCATCATCGTGACCACCTATTTCAAACTAAGAGAAAAGGAGATTTATTAATATGCAATTTTCGAATGAAAAACCCATTTATTTACAAATCAGTGAGTACGTGATGGATAGGATTCTCTTGGGAGAATGGCAAGAAAAAGAAAAGATCCCTTCGGTCAGGGATTTAGCGGCTCATCTGGAAGTAAATGCGAATACGGTTATGCGTGCGTACGATCATCTACAACAACAGGAAATAATCTTCAATAAACGAGGGATAGGTTTTTTTGCACACCATGATGCTAAAGCACTTATCCTTAAAGCTAGGAAGAAGCACTTTCTGAATGATGAGTTGGCAGTTGTATTTCGAGCAATGGATATGCTGGGAATCAGTATAGAAGAGATTAATACCTACTATAGAAACCGATAAAGAAACTTAAACAATGAAAACATCAAATAGCATATTTGCCAGCATACTGGTACTCATTCTGTTAGTAGTGTGTGTACCCCAACTATTAGGTTTGATAAAAGTCGGGCCGGATGATAAACCGGCAGACTTTTTGTCCCGGTTTTGGTTCAATCAATCTGACCAAAAAAAGCAGGAAACGATTAGTGAAGAATTTAGCCATATTCAATTAAATGGCGATGGACGTCCATTCTCTCTGATCTTGAATAAGGGCACATCTGGTTCTACAAATGCCTTTGCGGTAGCATTTAAGGATCTGAAAATGAATGTGGAAAATGATACATTATTCATTACATCACTTAATGAAAGAGGTAGCTATGTCTCACTGGATATTGCACATAAACTCAGTGATGTTACGATTAAGCATGCAAATGTAAGTGCCGTTATAGCTCCGGAGTTGTTAGATAGTATGCGTCGGTTGAACCTACTTGGACAAAGTGAATTATTCTTAACTCACGCTGCATCTAGGGAAACAGATACTATACAAAAGTCAATTCCAAAGTTAGCGATATTCGTGTCTGAACAATCAAAAGCATTCCTCATGGACTACAACTTTAAACAGGTTGATGTCGATCTTCATGATGGTTTACTTCGCTATTCGCCAAGCCTGAAAGTCGACACGATGAATGTGAAGCTTGCTGGCAAGAGTGCAGTGTCGTCCACGCAATATGATGACAATAATCAAATTCAAGTGTTAAAGGTGTCGGGAAATAAGGAATACTTTCATAAAGAACTAATTGGTGGACAAGTCCGACTTAACCTGATTAGCGAATAACACGATGATACTCTTGATTATGAAATATATGTATCAGATCATAGCATTGATCTGGACAATAATAGAAAAACTGTAAAAGCCATTGCTAAATTAAAAGTGCTTCGAGATACTTCTTGAAGCACTTTTGTTTTAAGGGTACGTAGGGGAATGTTGGAACAGCTATTTCCTCTGCTATTTTTATTACGATTATTGCATATATCGCACTAACCACTAAACAATATCTGATGTTGGTTGGCGCAATTTGTCTCCCACTAAGTATACTCCCAAGTTTAACTGCATTACGCAAGACAAATAAAAAGATTAAAGAGAGAGGTCTAGAGTAGGACTAAAAAAGCAGCTGACTTTTACGAAAATGTGTGTCTTCACTATAAATCGAGAATCTTTACCATTTTTTAACCATATGTCGCGTATATTTACCTTCATGAGATAATTACTGTTCTTATAAAAAGCATTAATCTAAGCTGAAAAATGGAAATTTATATCTCAATATTGAGAGGGATAAATGTAGGAGGTCATAATAAGGTCAAGATGGCTGATCTAAAGAAGATGTATGAAGATCTACAATTTAAAAATGTACAAACATATGTGCAGAGTGGAAATGTAATTTTTTCAACCGATATTACCGATATTAAGAATTTAGAAAAAGCAATCAGCGAAAAAATTGAAACACAATTTCTATTTAAAGCCGCTGTAATTGTGCTAACGGTGGATGTTCTTAGAAAAGTGATTGGCGGTAATCCATACGCTAAGAACAAGGAGACAAATAACGCATTCTTATATGTTACATTTTTAGCACATAATATTCAAATTACTGACGATGCCTTGATCATCGGAAAAAAACATCCGGAAGAAGAAATTGCCATTTCTTCCCGTGCGGTTTATCTATATTGTCCAAATGGGTATGGAAGAACAAAGTTGAATAACAATTTTCTTGAAGCTAAGCTGGGAGTCGCCGCGACAACGCGTAATTGGAATACCACTTTAAAACTATTAGATCTGGCTACTAAATTATGTGAGTAATCAATAGCGTTAAAATATAGCCATACCTACCAGTTATTTACCACCTTAGATTTGTCAATAATCTCTTTTATCAAGCCGTTGAAATGCTGTTGTAGCCCGTCAAAAGCTTCTTGAGAAATAATTTGTCCATTTTTGTCAAAGACAGCGTACTTTGCATTTTTGTCTTTAACAAGCGCGAGGTAGGTCCAGCCGGTCGCCCATCCAGATTTATAACCACTTTCATACCATCTCCTACACTCAAAAGAGGGGCGGTTGATACGAACTTTATCATCTTTAAATTGAATGGATAGGGTATAGGATATGTCGTATTTATACGTTGTTTTGCCTATTTGCAGCGGGGATATTTTAACCTTATCAGCGATAACCTCCTTCTCATATCCTTTGATGGTAATACCTTCTCCATCGATCAGACTCAATACCTCTTTAGGATCTCTGTACATGGAAGAAAGTGCATTAAGTACATTTTTATACAGAACCTCCTGTTTTACATTCGGAAAATCGATCACAGTATATTCCGCGCGGTCATTTGAAACAAATCCACTCGGTGTTAGGGTAAAATATTGGGCATACCCTAGTTCAGCAAACAGTAACAGTACGACGAGGTATATTATTTTCTTCATATATATGTTTCCTTTAAATTTTGACTTATCGAGCAACCTTAAAACCCAGCCACTTTATTGCACCGCTAGCAGTGCTCAATGTCAAATTTACCTGAAAAGAGATCTCAAAAAAATCCACGAAAACCAGTATTTATATAGGATGATTACGCCTATAACTATGAATAGTGTGGCAATGCATAATCAGTTAATAGGGTTTTATAGAAGATGTGAGTTAGCTATTTTTTGAAAATAAAAACATACACGCCGTTGTCACAATATGGGTGGACATACTTACTGTGGATTGCGATTGGAAAAGATGGTTTTTCAAGAGTAATAATTAGCAGAATTGCTCATGCCAAAAGTAAATACAGCAATGATTGATTTAATCCAAAGCGAGTTTTATTCTTTCTAATAAATGATTTATTTCAAAAGGCTTAGTAATAAAATCTTGAGGATCACAAACGTCTTTAATATCCTTCAGGTATGCATGCGCACTCATGATTACAACAGGAATATCATCATTTGTTGGATTCTTCTTAATCTCTTTGCAGAGATCAATTCCAGATCCATCAGGTAGCATCACGTCAAAAATATATAAGTTGGGCGAGACAGAAATATCTCTGTTATTGAATTCTTCTATACTTGCAAAAGATTGGACGAGGTAACCCTCTGAGCTTAATAAAATCTCCAAAACATCTCTTATACCTTCGTCATCCTCTAATAAAAATATTGTTCTCATACCATCATATTATTGATATATCAACAGAGGTGTAGTAGATTTGTTTCCCAAACGTTCAATAGTTATGTCTTTAAATTTACACCGACTTAATGCTTTGAACTTTCTAAAGGTAAAGTAAACCAGAATTCGCTTCCTTCTCCCAGTACACTATCCACGCCGATTGTACCTCCATGATTTTTAATGATCTCTGCACAGATATATAAACCTAACCCGAGTCCTGTGAACTTTTGACCTTTGTAATCTGCTCTATAATAACGGTTGAAAAGATGTTTTGATTTTTCCTCTTCAATTCCCGGTCCAAAATCTTGTACACTTATCTTTATTTCGGCATCGGAATTCAACCTAGCATTTACGATAATTTCGACAGAGTCTGGTGCATATTTAATAGCATTGGTAATGAAGTTGATGAGCACTTGACCGATCTGTTGATTATCAGCAAGAATCAACTGCGCTTTTTCACCTTTAAAAATGATTTTCTTTTTGGAAGTTTTAGCGATATGGGAACAGCAATCGTCAAAGAGTTCATCTAGGGAGAATAGTTTTTTTTCAATTTTCATCTGCCCTTGTTCCATTCGGCTAGTATCCAGTAAATCGCTTATTAAGCGGGAGAGGTTCTCAAGACTTCTGATGGATTGTGAGATTAGTTTTTCTCTGGTTTCCTCCGGCAATCTCTTGTGTGCCCTTTCTAATAATTGTAAGGAGGCTTTTAAAGATGTTACAGGGGTTTTAAGTTCATGGCTGGCAATGCTGATAAAATCATCCTTACTTTGTGAAATAAGCCTTCTTGATGTGACATCCATAAAAGTTCCGATTCCTCCGCTCAGATTTCCCTGATCATCAAAAATAGGCGCTGCGTTGATTGATATGTAAGACCTATCCCTATTAGGCGGTTGCAATCCTATTTCCACATCGAACACAGGCCGGCCTGTGGACATCATGATCGACATGGGGTGCTCTTCTTCTGGAAGAGGGCTGCCGTCTAAACGAAGATTTTGCCAACGCGGATCATCATAGGTGCGGTCTTCTATTTCACTTAACGTAAGTCCCAGAATTTGTTGTGCCATTGGGTTCGCGTAAACTAGCTGACCATTGACATCGATAATTCCCACACCTTCGGCCATCGTTTCAAGAATTCCCTGAAGCCTTTGTTCGCTATTTCTTAAAGTATCCTCCAGTAAAGTTTTCTCCCGAATCGTTTCATCACGCTCTCGAATTGCCGCTATTTCTGTCGTGACATCTACAACCATGTCAATAACGCCAGTCACGTGCCCATCTTCCATGTACGGGGCGTAGCTGAAGTTATAAAATCCCTCGACTAAATCTCCATTTCGCATCAGGCTGACCGGACTGGAGAATTCAACGCGTGCTGAACCATCTCTAAATGTCTGAATAAGCTTAATAGCAGCTGGCTGGCCAACTAGCTCTGGAATTTCTTCAAGCAATGATTTTCCAATGATACTGTCATCCCTGTCGATAAGTTCCAACATAGGCGAATTAATAATCGTGACAATCAAATCTTCACCCTTTAGCAGCATAATAGCAATCGGCGACTGTGCAATAAGGTTTTTAAAAACGGCTTCACTATCAATTAGCTTATTGTTGAGCTTTGTAACTGCATTGTTTAGCGTACGGAGATTCTTATTGTCTTTTGATAAACTCTTATTATCTGAACTAAGACTTTTATTTTCATTTTGATAGCCGACATTAACCGTGTTTAAATTCTCGTTCTTTTCTGTGAGCTTATTGTTAATTGATTGTATCGCCTGATTATAGTCCTCCAGCTGTTCATTTGTGGAGTTGTATTCTTCGTTTATTGTGGCAAGCTCCTCATTTGTTGTCTGTAGCTCTTCATTAAGTACAGCCAGCTCTTCATTGTATTCGCTTAATTGTGTTTCACTTTCTTCTAAAGCGATTTTCGCGACAACCTGCTCCGTTGTATCCCTCACGGTTGCCATAATGGCATCGACATTTCCGTTCGTATCGAGAAGCGGAGAAAAGTCTATACTCAAATATTTTCTGCCTTCAGATCCATTTTCGCGGGAAGAGTCAACAACTTCTATCAAAGATACTTTCTCAGCAGATGAAAATACCTTATCAAGTTCAACAGAAAATACTTGCCCTTTTAATAATGGAAATACTTCCAGCATGGGTTTACCGATTACTTCTTCTTGTTTGTGTCCCCAAATTTCTAATACTCCCTGATTCGCAGACTCGATGATCATATTTGGTCCTCGAAGCAATGTTAAGCCAACAGGAGTTGAACTTACGAGTTGCTGCATCCTGTGTTCGGTGTATACTAATCTATCATGGGTTTTGTTAAGCCGCTCATTGGCTTCTTCAAGATCTTCATTAGTAGAACGATATTCTTCATTTGCCGCTTCAAGTTCTTCATTTATAAGTTGTTCATTTTCTTCCTTTTCCTTAACCAATTTCCATGCAGCAACACGCTCGCTGACATCCCAAGCGGTATGTAGTATGCACAAGATGTTACCCGATTTGTCGAATATTGGTTGGTAAACAAAATCGAAATAAGATCTTACTAGGCTGCCATTAATTTCCAGAGCCGCCTCCATTTGCTTTCCTGCGTATAGCGTTCCGGAGTTCCAAACTTCTTTTAAAATACTCGGAAATGGCTGTCCATGTAATTCGGGTAATGCGTCTTCGAATTTATTGCCTACTACCGACTTATCTTTGCCCCAAAATTTGAGCATACTATTGTTTGCTAATTGGATAGTTAGTTCGGGGCCCGTGTAAATTGCAGTAGCCTGATTCGATTGATTAAGTATTTCCAGCAATACTTGATTGCTACCGGAAAAAAAAGGAGTGATCATGAACATTCACATTATTTAAAACAGCTCTCAAAAATAGTAAAAAGAATGTTTCCTGCTATTGGTAAAAGCCTCAATCTTTATAGTGCTCTTTTTGTGACTCTGTTTTGATCATATCTCAAGTCAAAATCAACACTCATAGTTGCTTGAAGCAACCTGTCAAAGAGGAACTAGCCATTTTATTTTTCATGCTAAAATCTTAATTATTTCAATGCCTCTGCTAGATGTTACGGTTTCCCATAACTATGGACCTGTTGATCAGGATACATTTGTACATCGAAAGGATTCGAAACTAAACTAACACGATAGGAAAGCAAATCCAAACTGGGTTTAGAGGGAAGGATTAGCGAGCTGTCTAGAGGTTTGGAAAAAGAAGATAAATTTTACGAGTAAAATATTAAGGTATGGCTATTAATCTACAAAAGGGACAACGGATAGAGGTAGGACTCACTAAGATAACTATTGGTCTTGGTTGGGATCCAAACGAGGGCACAGGCGAAGATTTTGACCTAGACGCTTCCGCATTTATGGTTGACCAATCTCAGCATATCCCCGCTGAACATTTTTTTATTTTCTACGGCAACACGGATTCTCCCGATGGTGCACTACATCATACAGGCGACGATCCAACAGGTGGCAATAGTGCGGATGGAGATGATGAGAGTATACAAATTGATTTATCCAAAGTTGACGAAAGAGTACAGGAAATATCCTTCGTGGTCACTATTCACGATGCGATAGTGAGGAGACAAAACTATGGACAGGTGAGAAATTCTTATATACGGATCGTGGACGATAGCACTGGCCAAGAAGTGGCAAAGTATGAATTAGGAGAAGATTTTTCCCTTGAAACAGCGGTAGAGTTTGGAAGGCTATATCGCCGAAATCAGCATTGGAAGTTTGAGGCTTCTGGTATAGGTTATAAAGAGGATCTAGCATTTTTCCTGTCGAAATACTATAAAGGACAAATTATAAAATAATAACAATTATGGCTATTAACCTTCAAAAGATCACGCTTGAAAAAAAGGGCGATACACATTTTATTGACCTTTCTAAGCAGGTAGGTCCAATTACGGATGAAATAAATATCCACCTTAACTGGTCTAATGGTAAAAAAATAGGCTTATTTGGAAGTCTGTTTAGTAAAGATATTGATTTAGATCTGGGTTGTTTCTACGAGTTAAACAACGGCGAACGAAATGTAATAGATGGACTTCAATTCTCTGGCGGAAGAGGAGGGGCAAAAGATAGAAAAACTAGACAAGGCCGATACGTATCGGAGCCATGGGTATGGCACGCTGGAGATGATAGAGGTACGAGTTCTGGATCCGGCGAGGACATTATAATCAATCCGGCAGGTATTAGTGATTTGAAAAGGGTCGTGATATACTGCTTCATATATGAGGGAGCCGCACGATGGAAAGAAACCAATGGTATAGTCACGGTTAAGGTTCCCGGAACCGCGGAAATAGAGGTACAGATGGGTGCGCAATCAAGCGTACAAAAGTTTTGTGCAATTGCTGAAGTGCTGTTTTCCTCACAGTCCATTGAAGTGAAAAAATTAGTGACGTTTCATAATTCTCATGCCGAATGCGACAAAAAGTATGGATGGGGATTAAAGTGGTCTGCAGGTTCAAAATAAACAATAACGATCGGATATCATCATCATAGAATTGATAACATATATCATCACCTAAAATTAAAATATATTATATCATGGCAATCAACTTACAAAAAGGGCAAAGAGAAAATATCAATGCACCCAAATTTACGATCGGCTTAGGATGGGATACGAACAGTTCATCCACGGGAAGCGCATTTGACTTAGACGCTTCCGTATTCGTTCTGGGAGAAAACAAGAAAATACTTTCAGATCGACACTTCGTATTCTATAACAATTTGAAATCACCTAACGAGGCATTAATTCATACCGGAGACAACCAAACTGGAGATGGGGAAGGAGATGACGAGCAAATTTTGGTAGACCTTTCTAAGATAGAAGAGGCAGCCAGTGAGATTTGTATTGTCATCACCATCCATGATGCCTTGTCTCGTGGACAGAATTTTGGACAGGTGCGCAATTCCTTCATTCGTATCGTGAATACCCTTTCCAATGAAGAATTATTGAAGTATGAGTTAGAAGAAGATTTTTCGATAGAAACAGCGGTGGAATTCGGCCGTATTTACAAGAAAAATGGGGATTGGAAATTTGAAGCCGTAGGCGTAGGCATGAAAGGCGGACTAGAAGATTATTTAACTAAATATAATTAAAAAAATGAGCATTAATCTGCAAAAGGGACAGCGCATTAACCTGAAAAAGGGTAATGGTACGTTACTGCAAAACGTTTGTGTAGGTGTGAATTGGGGGGCTATCGAAAAGAAAAATTGGTTAGGTGGGGTCGATAAGGAACCCGTCGATCTGGACGCCAGTTGTATTCTTTACGATGATGAAAAGGAATGTATTGACGTGGTATACTTTGGTAGTTTGAGATCCAAAGATGGAGCCATCCATCATAGTGGAGATGATCTAACGGGTGATATGGATGGCGATGACGGCCTAGACAATGAGATTATTACCGTTGATTTTTCTAGACTTAGTAATCAGGTGACACAGGTGGCGTTTGTGCTTAATAGCTATAGGGGACATGACTTTGGAACGATTCCGTTTGCAGCCATACGCATATATGAAGGAACTCCTTCTCGTGTGAACGAAGTTTTCGCGACGTATAATATTTCCAAAGGAGAAGGGTTTGCCGGTCATGTATCCATGGTACTGGGAGTGTTTTACAAGCGCCAAGGTGAATGGAAATTTAATGCTATTGGAGAGCCTACTAAAGACCGTAAGCTGCAAGAAACCATCACAACTGTTCAGCAGAAATTTTTATAAGATGAGACGACTACCCGTATATCTATTATTAGACACATCTGGTTCGATGACCGGAGAACCTATCGAAGCAGTAAAAAATGGTGTGCAAATGATGATGCATTCATTACGTCAAAACCCTCAAGCGATAGAGACCGCTTTCGTGAGCATCATAACATTCGATTCTGAAGCGAAGCAAATCGTTCCGCTCACCGATTTAGCCTCTTTTCAAATGGTCGACATCAAGGCCTCTGGGCTGACTTCGCTGGGAGCCGCCCTTTCTTTATTGGCAGATAAATTGGAATCTGAACTTTATAAGACCACAATCGAACAAAAAGGCGATTGGAAGCCATTGATCTTTATCATGACCGATGGTGTGCCTACCGACAACTGGCAGCATGGAAGTGACAAACTTAAACATGTCAATAAGGGATTGATTATAGGCTGTGCGGCAGGTCAGGGGGCTGATGATGTATTGCTTAGGCAAATAGCGAATTCTGTAGTTCGACTAGATAGTGCAGACTCGGAAAGTATTTCCAAGTTCTTTCAGTGGGTTACCGCCTCCATTTCCACAACATCGACCAAAGTAGAGGAATCAGGTAAAGAAGTAATCGGATTGGATCAATTGCCACCGCCACCTTCGGAGCTTATTATAATCGCTTAGTGATGAATAGAAGATTACTGGCTTATTTCCTTCTGGACACATCAGGGTCTATGCGAGGAGAACCTATTCAAGCGTTGAATAACGGCTTTAATGGATTGGTGAGTATGCTTCGCATGGATCCGCAGGCCATGGACTCTTTGCATATCAGTGTCATCACGTTCGATCGTGAGGTACATTGTTTAGTTCCGCTGACAGATTTGGCCAGTTTTCGACCCGTCGAAATATTATGCCCCGAAAGTGGTCCTACGCATACTGGTGAAGCGCTCGAGATGTTGCATGAAATGGTAGATAAAGAACTGATAAAGGGATCTTTCGAAAGAAAGGGTGACTGGAAGCCACTGCTGTTTGTTTTCACGGATGGAAAACCGTCCGACATCCAGAAATATAGGATGAGCATCGCGAAGATTAAGGCGTTGGATTTTGGGATTATTGTGGGCTGTGCCGCCGGACCTAAATCAGAGGTTTCCTTTCTTAAAGAGCTGACCAATGATGTGGTTAAGCTGGATACTACAGATAGCCATACATTGACCACATTTTTTCGTTGGGTAAGTTCCTCCATCGAAATGGGCAGTAAGTCCCAAGGCACTGGAGAAGGCATATACCTCCCTCCTCCGCCAAGCGAGTTAAATATAATTGTTTGAACCCAATAGATGTATGAGAAGGCTACCAGTATATTTTTTAATAGATGTATCGGAATCTATGGTGGGAGAACCTATAGATCAAGTACAAGAAGGAATGGGGACAGTGATACGTGAATTAAAAACAGATCCCGTAGCATTGGAGACCGTATGGATATCCATTATTGGTTTTGCCGGTAAGAGCAAAGTGATTACTCCTTTGCAGGACGTGATCACATTTTATCCGCCAAAATTTCCAATAGGCAGCGGAACATCACTTTCAAGCGGTTTAACAGAATTAATGTGCGCTATGGATAGAGAGTTAGTAACAACTACCTATCAACAAAAAGGCGACTGGAAGCCCATCATTTTTTTGTTTACCGACGGCGTACCCACAGACGATTCGGTAGACGCCATATCAAAATGGCAGACAAAATATAGTAACAAAGTGAATCTGATTGCAATTTCTTTAAGTAGTAACACGAACTATGAGCTGCTGGGCAAGTTGACACCCAATGTATTGCATTTTCAAGATACGGATGCCCAAGCTTATAAAGAGTTTTTTAGATGGGTGACGGCATCTATAAAAACAACGAGTGAAGGGGTTGCTCATCGTACTTCAGATACACTGTGCTTAGAAAAGGTTAATCCCGATGTCATGGAGAAAATTGATTTAGGTAAGAGTCATCAGATCGTAGACGAAAACTTTGTCGTGCTGCACGCAAAGTGTTCGACCACGGAGAAATCATATTTGATCAAATTTAAGAAGGAAATAGAAGCTTCCGGAATAATGAATTTATCCACCCGAATTTATCAAGCGCAGGGCGCTTACAAAATTGATGATAAAGCTTATAGCGAATATTCTAACACACTTACTCAGCATCTAAAGATTTCTACACAAGAATTGTTTGGAAATCCAAATTGTCCTTGTTGTGTTCACCAGTTCAGTCTAGCAAGCTGTGCCTGCGGAAAGATCCACTGCGTGAAAGGAGTCGGCGAAAATGCATGTCCTTGGTGTGGTAGGGTTGATTTTTATGGTGTGTCGGATGGTGGATTTGATATTACTAGAACATTAGGATAAACATGAAAACATTTTTAAAGCAAGTATTGGACGAATTCCAAGTGGAGCAAAATAAGATTGTCAACAATACCATCGCCAAATTGATGCAAAACGCAAAGATACATCAACTGGCAAAGGCGATTAGCGCATCAAAACAAGAAGTAATATCCTTATTCGAAATGTATAAAGAAAAAGAAGAGTTTAAAGATAGCAGACTTACGATAACTAATGCGAATGCAAAGAAGCCTTACGAATATCAATTTGATTTCCCAGAATTTCCCTATATTCATATTAAAGAAATTAGAAATCTAGATAGGGTTAGTTTAGCATTTGATCCCGAGCAAAAGCGGATACATGGAATTCCCCAGTTGGCACTAACGGTGGATTTGCAGCTTATTTTTGTACATAAACTAGAAGAAAACCCAACGGATGATGTGAAGGTCATTTCCTTTGTCGTCAATGCGGATCCAAAAGATCTTTGGATTCATAAGCCTAGTAACCAAAACGACCTTTACTCCAAGCCAGATAGCGACAAATATGTAGGGAAGTTTCTTGATAAGCATATCGTCGTAGCGTCTCAAAGGGGGCGTTCACATGCACACGAAGGTGCTTTTCGCGACGATGATTTTTTCGTTTCAAAATTGCCTATGGATTGGGCCATTATTGCCATGGCAGATGGAGCCGGGTCGGCTAAATTTGCGCGTCAGGGTTCCAAGTTAGCTACCCAAGATGTTGTTCAAGGTTTTCAGAACAATGATATACTCCATGAACTAGATGATTTGTGTTTAAACTATTATGGGAATCCTTTTATAAAAGAGAGCCAGAATACCTTGACTATAGACCAATCTATTGTAGAAATAGATTATGCAGGGAATAACCTAGCCAATACAGATGATTCCATAACAAAATCTACAGAGGAAGAACATTTGCTCACAGTAAAGTCGTCTATTATCAATATACTCTATAAACCTGTTCGCAACGTGCATGCACGGTTATCGGAATTTGCCAAAAAGGAATCTATTCAATTGAAAGACCTTCACACCACCTTGATATTTGCATTAGTCAAAAAGTTTGAGTTTGGTTATGTAGTGTTGAGCTTTGGCGTTGGTGACTGCCCGATCAATATTGTTTTAGATGATCTCGACGAAGTCCACTTACTTAATATATTAGATATCGGTGAGTTTGGTGGTGGTACTCGATTCATCACCATGCCAGAAATATTTACTCAACCGGAGATGCCAGGACGTTTCTCACTAAATAAGTTTGACAATTTTTCAAAATTGGTACTCATGACCGATGGTATTTATGATGCTAAATTTATCACCGAAAACAAACTGAGAGACAAGCAGGCGTGGAAAGCCTTCCTGCAAGATTTAGATGGTGAGAATGAAGATGGCACTAAAGTAGATTTCGCAGATGATGAGCATGTCGACGATCAATTATTAAGTTGGTTGGACTTCTGGAGTAAAGGAAATCACGACGATAGAACGCTAGCAATAATCTATTAACCCATGAAAACGGTACACGTAAGGTCTATTATAGATTCATCTAGAAGCTATAAATACATTGATGATGGAAATCCTAAACGGGGAGGGGTAAAAGATGTCTATTTTGCTCCCGATAGACAATACGTGGTCGCGTTCTTCCGTACCCCATTGGACTTTAATCAGCGTGATCGGATAAAGCGAATTGTCACGTTATACCTAGATAATATCAAAAATGGTAATGCAGGTGATTATTTCTTGGAAGACATTTATCGTTGGCCGTACGATGCGGTAGAACGAGATGGAAAGACAGGAGTGGTCGTGCCAATTTATGACGATAAATTTTTCTTTGGTAAAGGGTACAAAGCTAATAACACCATTAAAGGTGGAGAAAAAGTAGGAAAATGGTTCACAGCTCCCTCTTTTCGAAACCAGCAATATCCACTTTCTCTAGATCAATCGGAACTGGGAGATTGGTTGAGCTATTTCCAAATAGCCATAAATATCTGCCGCGGTGTCAAGAAAATGCATCAAATGGGGCTTGCTCATTCGGACTTGTCATACAACAATGTACTGATTGATCCGGTGACGAAGTCTGCGAATATTATTGATTTGGATGGATTAGTTGTTCCGGGTTTATATCCTCCAGAAGTGATTGGTACAGCCGATTTCATTGCCCCGGAAGTGTTAAAGACCAAACACCTAAAATTAAATGACGCCGATCGGGTATTGCCCAATCAAAAGACAGATTTGCACGCATTGGCTGTCTTAATATATATGTACTTGCTGCGTCGTCATCCTTTACGTGGTAGTAAAATTTGGGATCTTGACGCGGAGAAGGACGAACTTTTGGCTATGGGAGAGAAGGCTCTTTTTGTCGAACATCCCACAGATTATATGAATATTGTCAAAGCAGGTCAGTTAAGAAAATGGGATTCTTTTTGGGGAAACCCTACGCAGATCCCTTATACTAAAACGGGACCCTATCTTGCTGAACTGTTTAAAAGAGCATTTATAGACGGTCTGCACAATCCTATGCTTCGCCCTATAGCCAATGAATGGGAAACCGCGTTGCTGAAAACGGTAGACCTTATACAACCTTGTAGTAATCCAACATGCGCTGAGAAATGGTACGTCTTTGATAACTCGGCTAAGGCTGTTTGTCCATTTTGTGGTACAGCACATCAAGGTACGCTGCCTGTAATAGACCTTTACTACAAATTTAAAGACAAAGTTTGGAAACCGGAGGGCCATAGACTCATGGTATACCACAATCAATATCTCTTCTATTGGCATGTTACGCGTAAAATTATTCGCAATGAAACGCTTACGGATACTGATAAGAAACCGGTAGGATATTTTACTTTCTATCAAAATAAATGGATGCTCGTAAATCAAAATCTTTCAGGCCTGCGGGATATCACGGAACAAAAGGATATACCTACTAATTCGATGGTAGAGCTTACGGATGGCAAGAAAATTCTACTATCCGATGAAGAAGGCGGCAGGTTACTATACATTACAATTACTAATCAATAATCAATCAAAAAATGGAAAAAAGTATTTTAGAATTACACCCTGGCCTAATTTGGGGATTTGGTATAACGGTAATCGTTATGCTAATGTTAGACTTAGGAGTTTTTAACAAGAAAAGCCACGTGGTTACCTCCAAAGAGGCCACCATTTGGACCGTAGTTTGGATTTCCCTAGCGATGATTTTTTCGGCTGTAGTTTATTATGTGTTCAGCCAGGATGCGGGGGGACGTGCTGTCGCACTGGAAAAATTTACCCAGTTTCAGGCAGCCTATTGGATCGAAAAAGCATTATCCGTGGACAATCTATTCGTCTTTATTTTGGTTTTTTCGTATTTCAAAGTGCCTCGTGAGCTGCACCACAAAGTCTTGTTTTGGGGTATTATGGGTGCATTAGTATTCCGTGCTGTTTTTATTTTTGCTGGTGTTGGCCTTATTCAAGTAACCTACTTGAATCCAATATTGACGTATTTTGGAACACCTAATTTACCTTGGGATATCAATATTGTGTTGACCGCGTTTGGTATCTTTCTAGTGTTTGCCGGGGTTAAATCTTGGGGAAGTGGAGATGATGATGAAGACGAAGATTTTAATAGAACAGCCGGCGCTCGGATGATCAAAAGATTTTGGAAGGTTGCGGATAACTACGATCAAGATAAATTCTTTACCGTCCAAAATGGGGTAAAATTGGCTACGCCGCTGTTGGTGGTCGTCGCGGTAATCGAGTTTACAGATGTGTTATTTGCGGTTGACTCTATTCCTGCCATTTTTGCTATTTCCAAAGACCCGTTTATACTGTATACCTCCAATATTTTTGCCATTCTTGGCCTTCGATCCCTTTACTTCCTACTATCTAACTTTATTCATATGTTTAGCAAGTTGCCTTACGGGCTTTCTATAATTTTAACCTTCATAGGCATCAAAATGATTATCTCTCCATGGTATCATATCTCCTCTCCAGTTTCATTAAGTATAGTGGGAGGTATATTGATCTTATCCGTTTTGGTGTCCATTTTATTTCCTGAAAGTAACACTGAGGGAAAGGTATCTGCATAACAACATTACACCTGAAATCATTCATTCAAAAGTATTAACAGAGAAATATATGGCATGGAATTTTAGAAGGCGGATAAAGATTATCCCGGGTGTCCACCTTAATTTTAGTAAGAGCGGAATTTCGACTTCCATAGGCGTAAGAGGAGCAAGTGTCACCGTCGGTAAGTCGGGCACTGATTTAAATACCAGTATACTTGGGCTTAGTATCTACCAGCGTCAGCGACTTACAGGAAGAAGCCAACCTAATCCCGCTGTTTCTGCAAGTCCATTTCCTAATGCCCATCAAATAGACGACATCTACAGTACTGAGATACCTGCAATAACAAGCAAAGGCATGCGGGGTATAAAAGAGTTAATCCTATTGGCTAGAGAGCAACGAAGGTCATTTTCGAAAAATCTGTCCAGAATTAAGTTAGCAATAACTGATACTAGAGTAAAGAAGCTCATCAGTTATCTGTTCATTTATGGATTAGCAAACGAAAATATAATTGCACGACTGAATTTAGATTTAAAATCTCAGCGAGAAGCAGTAAGGCAAACAAAGGAGTTGATTGAAGCATAATATGTAGACCTAGATATTCATTTCGATGTTGAAGTGCTGGGGAAATACGATAAGCTTGTCAGTGCATTTAGCTATAAACATCAATTCCAACACGAGGTATTTTTAAAATCAAATCAGCTTTGTAGTCACATAATCTAAAAAGCATGGTCATAGAGAGTTAAATAGTTTATATTGCAATAATATCCCTCACTATGGGAGACTAACTATATTTTGATCATGAGAAAATTGAAGCCGCTAATGCTAATTGCCATTTTGGCCAATTTGTTTACCATTATTTTGTATCTGATGTTAGACAGAGTAGTATCTGACAGAAGTTTGGCATTTGTTTATATTCAGATACCCATTATTTGGATTTTAGCATTTATTGGTATGGTAGGTGTCTTGATTGTGTATAGAAAAACGATCTTCTCTACATCAATTTTTTGGACGATTATGTTGATGCTTTGCTGTACGCCGATTCCACTTTTTTCTATCGTAACGATTGCCCTTGAGTTTGGTGTGGATCTTTATGGAATACTTTAACTGAACTTAGATAGAGAAACTATGACTGTTAATAAGGAACCACTTTCTATCGCCGAAAAAGCAGCCCTCAAAAAGTTGTATTCAATGCGAATGATCGTAGGAGCTACACTTATTTTTCCGCTTCTTCTCGGATGTCTCATAATTGCCATAAATTCTTTATGGTCTTATGTGGCTGGAAATCAAGACGCAGGTGACTTCTTTGGTGTAGTCATCGTCATCGTATGTGCGTACTTGTTTTTTAAATTTGGTCTTCCATTTTATAAACAAACGTTGTCGAACATTCGAGCAACTCATAAAATCGTTATTGATACCTATATCGTCGATCTACAGATCGCTTTCACTCCGGGAGTGGGCCATAGTTATGTCGTATTTACGGAAGCCGACAGGCCTGTGCGATCGACAAGAACGTCGTTGGTTAACCCTGAATATGAATATAAAGACATGAAAGTAGGCGACAAAATCAGGATACATTGCATGGAGAATAATCAGACCGATATACTGCATATAGAACCTCGATAGCCGGGTTAGTTTTATAGGCTTAATTTCTTATAAGACAATTTTACCGTTTATCCTTTGGATGATCAGCAACATATTATAGCCTCGAAATGCTTGACAAGTAGCTCTTACCTTAAGTTTGGAAAGACTGTCCATTACCGTACAGAAAACGTTCAAAAACGGACATTTAATAAAAAAAATAACGATCATATGTTTTGATTATCAGTTTATTATAATTTTGGCAGATAGCTTGAAGGATTTTAAAGAGGGTGACAATAAGTGAGAATAATCTATTTTAACTTGCCAAGCCTCTTAACATAACATCAAAGAAAGTCAGCCATGCTTAAACATTATTTCACGATAGCCTTACGTAATCTAAAAAAAAACAAGGCATTTACTGCCATTAACATTGTCGGGTTAGCGATCGGCATGGCGGGTTGTTTGATGATAGCATTGTGGCTGCAGAATATGCTGAGAATGGATCGCTATCATAAAAAGGGCGATCGTGTGTATATTATTAGCAACAGAGATGATTATGAAGGTTCTAAATTCGCCTGGATAAATACGCCAAAAATTTTAGGGGAAGCGATGGGAGAGGAGTTTGCAGATCTGGATTCGTACTCCCGGTATGGCGATGATAATCATTTTCTAACTACGTATCAACATAAAAAGATTAAAACCAATACCTCTTTTGTTGATCCTGGTTTTTTTGACCTGTTTGACTTGCCACTGGTATCCGGAGAAAAGCGCGGTTTACTGAAAGATCCGATGTCTATCGTATTGACGGAGTCCAAGGCGAAGGCGCTCTTCGGTGAGGAAGAACCTATAGGTAAGATCATCCGAATTGACTCCGTAAATCAGGTACAAGTGCAGGCCGTTATCCAGGATATCCCTGCAAATTCCAGCTTTGATTTTGAAGCCTTGCTATCCTGGGATTATGCTAAAAAAATTGGATATTACGATGAGAATTGGGCGAATAACTCCATTACGACGTTTATTTTGCTGAAGGAAAATGTGCAATTAGCCGATTTCAATGATAAAATAAAAACCTTTGCCCGGGATCATACTAATATCAATAACACCTACAGTAAGAATACATCGGAGATTTTTGCCACACCTTACAGCGATCATTATTTGTATGATAATGGTAAAGGGGGTGCGTATACTAGCGGACGTATTGATCTTGTCCGACTTTTTGCCTGGATAGGAGTATTTATACTATTGGTAGCTTGTATCAATTTCATGAATTTGAGTACCGCGAAATCTGAATTACGCGCAAAGGAGGTAGGTGTCAGAAAAGTAGTGGGCGCAGGAAGGAAAAGCCTAATTGTCCAGTTCCTTTCGGAAAGTATGCTTGTTAGTTTTTTAGCTATGATTCTGGCAGTAATTATTATGATTATTGTCCTTCCTTATTTTAACCAACTGGTCTCAAAGGATCTTTCCATATCATTCTTAACGCCTGTGACCTGGCTGTTTCTCGTTGCTTTTGCCCTATTGACCGGGTTATTGGCAGGTATTTACCCGGCATTTTTCCTTTCCCGATTTACACCGATCAGTACGTTGAAAGGAAAGTTTAAGGGTACCGCGAAAGGAGTTAGTATCCGTTCTTTGCTCGTCGTGTTGCAATTTACTTTAGCCATTATATTGGTCATCTCTACGGTGGTTGTGGCGAAGCAAATCCAACACACGAAGGATCGCGATAGAGGATATCAGGAAAACGGGCTGGCTTATACGTATATAGAGGGTACGATAGATAGGCATTATGAGCAGATTCGTGATGAACTATTAGCAAGCAATGCGGTTTTGTCTGTATCCAAAAATATGTCTCCCATTACCGATCGATGGAGCTCCGGCCAGGGATTTACATCAGATGCTTCAACGGAAGCGGATAAAAGAATAAACTATGTCCGCTTCAGCTCAGATGCCGATGGGGTAAAGACCTTGGGTTTTGAACTGTTGGCAGGGCGAGATATTGATATCAATACATTTCCTACAGATAGCCTAGCGGTACTACTTAATGAGTCTGCTGTGCAAGCGCTCAAATTGGACGATCCGGTAGGCAGTACGATAATGGGCGATGGAGAAAAGCGTGTCGTAGTCGGCGTTATTAAAGACTTTGTGATCGGGTCACCATTTGGGAAACAGGAGCCAGCGGTTGTTTTGGGTCCTCATGCGTGGTTTAATATTATACACTATCGACTAAATCCAGCCAAGAATACCGCGGAAAGCCTGAAAGCGATTGAAGCTGTTTTTAAAAAGTACAATCCTGATTATCCGTTCTTATACCATTTCATTGATCAGGTTTTTAAAAGTAAATTTAAAGAAACCCAAGCCGTTGGCACCATCTCCATGTTATTCGCCGGTCTGACTATTTTTATTGCATGTTTAGGTTTATTAGCCCTTGTCGCCTATATGGCTGAAACTCGCGTAAAAGAAATCGCTGTGCGCAAAGTGTTGGGAGCATCAGTCACGCAAATTACCTTGCTGCTTTCACATGATTTTATTAAGCTGGTTATTTTGGCTATTGTGATCGCTTCACCCGTCGCCTGGTGGGCGATGAATAACTGGTTAAAAGATTATGCGTACCGAATTGAGATACAATGGTATTATTTTTTGATTGCAGGCTTCATGGCGATTGGTATTTCCCTAGTGACAATCAGTTTTCAGTCTATCAAAGCATCACTTGCCAAGCCAATAGATAGTCTAAGGAATGAATAGAATTAAGGTCTCATACCCGCTGGGATTGGCTCAGTCGCACGATTCCCGCACGGTAGCCTGATCCTTCTAGAATCGAATCCTTCCCAACGCTTCTGTTCGAATCGGGTGGAAACAAGAATAGCCACTCGTTTGAGTGGCTATTCTTGTGAACCCGTTGGTACAAAACTCGAACTCTTTTTTGGAAGATTTAAGGCGACTGAATCAATTGAAAGAAAGTCCTTACCAGTATGATATGGCGTGTAATCCCCCTAAACAGTCTAAGATTTATACTAAAGTAAGACAACTGAAAAGGTGATAGATGATAATTCACCTTTTCTATGAACCTGTTGATAAGAAAGTATTAATAGACCATCATCCTATTTCTTGGTATTTATCTCATTAATTAGTTTCAGCAAAATTGAGTCAACTGTCCCATCTTTAACGAACTTCATTACCGACTCCTTTGAACCCTCGCATAATTCAAACTTATTTTTGTTTAGTTCTTTTGTAACCATTAATATTTCTTGCTTTTTCAATATCGAGATAAATTTGTTATATTCAATGTTTATCTTGTTTATTCCGTTAAATCTGGGGGAAATAACTTTATGTTCCCATTGTCTGCCTAATCTACCGCCACTGTAAAACAGCTTAAAAAATGATTGTAAAAATGTTCGTAAAGTTTTTGCAGAATCTTCTTTAGTGCTTTCGCGTAAAGCGAAGGATGAATCAAATAATGAATCGAAGGAACAGTTTATAAAGCTATCTTTGGACAATGATAGAGTAGCTGAATGAAATTCTGTGTTCAGTATTGTACAATCGACAAACATAGTCTTTTCGTTAAAAGTACATTTTGAGAAATTACCAAAGTTGTCTATGTAAGACTTTTCTATTGTTAGATTAGAAAAGTCGAATCTTGGTGGTCTTTCTGGATTTACATTGATAATACTAACGTTGCGGATATGTCCTTTTGTACCACCGAATAAGGAGCTCAATAGTTCAGTATTTTTCTCTGTACTATTATTAAAATATTTATGATTGATATTCAGGCAAAGGTTAAAAATGTTAGCGATAGCTTTTCTTTTTGCCAATATTTCCAATACCATCGAATCTATCTGTAATAATATTTCATTAACTAATAATAATTCGTCGTCAGTCCATTTCTCTAAACGGTTTGCTAAATCATGATTAAAAGCGGAACCATACCAGCAACTATCTGTTATAATCTCAATAAATTTCTTTGTTATCTTGATTTCAATATTATTGTAAGTAATAAATTTGGACACATATATTGCCTTAAATTGGTCTACCAGAAAATCATACCTAAACAATAAAGTTTTTCCGACAGTTTTCAAAAATGGATGAGACTTAAATGCCTCAACCTGTGTATTATTGATTCTCTGTCCTAGACTTTTTTCTAATTCATTGTGTAAATCATCTATTTTTAATATTCCTCGATTATTAACAGAAAAATCTATAAAGAATTTTATTTGTTTATCAACCTCAATTTGATCTACCCTAATTTGCTCTCTAGTACAAACTCTGAAAATTATGTAATCTGATTTGACTTTGCTGTTTAGATATATAGAATCCAAATCAGTATCGATTACGTCTAGATGCTCGGCATCACTCTGTATCAATGTTCTAACAATGTCCAATACATAAGGATGATAAATATATGTCTCTTGATCAGAATCCGTAGGATATCTGAAATCATCGGCAATTTTGATAGCTTTTTCACTTTTTTTTGAATCACGATCGAACGACATATTAAAGAATTCAAGAGCTAAAGTCTTGTCAAATGGTTCTAACTCTATGGTTTTAAAATTCGTGTCTACCAATTCACTTTGGTTCCAAAAAAATGATCTACACGTAATTATCACCTTACCATTACATAATTCGGAACTGAACTCTTTAATTGAGTTTAGAAACTCTGTTATATTAAAATTAGGAATTTTAGAAATTACCTCATCTAAACCATCTATTATCAATAAAATATTACCTGCGTCAAGATTAATCCTAAAAAGCTCCTCTGACAACATATTTTGAGTGTTGCCATCTGTATCAAATTGGGCTTCGTAAAAATTGAAAATATTTAAAGTGTCAGCTTTTTTACTCTTGAGTAAGCTATCTTTAATCTGAACTGAATCAATAAACAATACTTGTAAGCCGGGATTGCTTTTTGTTAGGTCATCAGCTAAATATTGGGCAAGCGTTGTCTTTCCTATACCACCACTACCTTTGATTACAAAAATTGGTTCTTCGACGGAAATAAACCAATATTTAAATATTTCATTTATTCCAGACGCATTAAATTCGTATTTGAACGGAGGTAATACAAAGTTGGAAATGCTTAAGTATTTGGAATCTTCTTCATTTCCAAATTTAGGGTTACAATAATCTTTGATAAAATCATCAAGGTAAAATGTATTTACAGGTTTAAACTTATCCTGAATGTTTTTCTTTCGAATATCCCTATTCCGTTGTGTTCGATCTGGTGTAATAAAGATAATTAGGTTTTTATCTGCAAATATTTTTGAGTGTTTCGAACGAAGTAATTCGAACGTTTTGGTTTGATTTGTACCATCATATAGATACAAATAGTATGTAGTCTTTCTTGTTAAGTCGATTTCGTTATACAGAACGTAACCTACTCGGTTGGATCTATCTTCCATAGAATCCATATGCATAAACGAAGCATTCTGCTTGTAGAACCGTAATACTTTTAAAAAGTCATTATAACCTTTGAAAGTTCGTTTGTCAATTCCTTCAATTGGATAAAAAACGAATTCTCCACCTCTATGTCCAGAAACTGCTATAGGCCCGCCTTGAGGCGTTTGAAACCGATTCGTGTAATATTTACTTTTGACATACTCAATTAATTCAGAAACACGGAATTCCCTCTCGGTACTATTAAGATACTCTAGAATATATTCACAAAATAATGTGTTAGTCTCGTTATCAGCATCTTTCGCCTCGTTAAAGGCAGATGTTAGTGCCCATCTTGAGCTTTTTTCAAAGTATACTGCTGATTTTTTGAACTTTCCTTGGGTTAATAAACTATTCGAAAAACAGCTGTCGGAAATTAAAAAAATGTGTTTGCAATTTATTCGTTCTATGCATCCAACTATGTCCCTATTCGATATAAATTGAGTAAAATTAGTTGCTTCATATGGAACCCAATACCCCATGTCTTCTTCATCATCTAATTCCCCATGTCCTGAAAAATAGATTATTAGATTATCCTCCTCATCTAATTTGCTTGCATATTTTTTTAAAGCTGTTAAAATATTTAAACTTGTTGCTCGCTCATCGTAAACACTATATGTTTTGCTTTCTTCGAAGTTATATTTCTCTATTAGTACATCCTTAAGGTCTTCGCAATCCTTAACACAACTCAAGAGATGATCGTTTTTTAAATACTTATTGATCCCGATCAAAAATAAATGGTTTGCCATACATAATTTTTTAAATCGCCACCCTTTTTAATGACGAACTAACCTTGTTGAACTCAATATCTGCGAAATCTCTCTGCGCCTTCTCCTGTACATCAATGTCCTTGGTTTGAAGTAGATTTGCCATATATTGAAGTTTTCTCTTCACATTTTCAATTAAGTCGGACCATTTCATGATCCATATCTCAATATTCTTATTCTCGTTTCTGAAATAAAAATATGGATTATCCTCACCTTTTTGCCTGCCCTGAATATCGAACGTAGCATCAGAATTAATTTCAGAGCTTAGGAGAAGTATTTTGAAAGAAACATCACGACTAATTGAATTTAGCTTCTCAATTTCTCGTGCATACTTCATCACTTGAGCAATTTCCTTCGGACTAATTTTAACCTTAGGTGCTTTCAACTCAACTATTAAAACTTCTCGCCTTTTATGATCTAATATCCGTTGGTTGTACATGAACAAATCTGTAATAGATTTGACAGACCGCTCAGCGACTTCATTGATATTTTCATCTTTTTTCGACGCTTTATATCCAAGACAGTCATCCCGCAATTGAATTAGATTTTTCTCAAGGTTTTTATCTGAAAGTAATTTTGTGGTTTCACTATATTCTTCTCCAAATATCCACAACATACGTTCAAGAAATTTATGTAATTCTTTTCGTTCCTTTACATTTTTGGCTATATCACTATATACCAGCTTTTCCAAAAACTCCACTTCTTCAATCTTATTAGCAACTTTGTCCGAAAATTCTATTATATTTTCTAAATCAGTTTTTTCTAACAAGTCAGAGAATTTGGATATAAGCTTGTTATTTAGCTTTAATATGCTAGAAAGAATTTTGTTAAGCTCTCCATTTGATATTGTTCTGTCTATTAATGGATAAATGATCTCTCTAAGTTGATTATCGTCTTTTAACAAATGGTATCTATCTTCTACCAGATAAGCTAATTTGTCGAATAGTATCACTTTGGATTGTGAACTTGTCTTTTCTTTATATGGGTAATATGTATCTTTTTTTAGATTATCTGAAAAGTTATCAAACTCCTGATTTCTCTCCTTAAAAAAGATATTTAGTTTGTTTTTGATAAATTCCCTAACTTTTCTCCAATCAGGATCCAGATCATCTAGGTCAATATTGCGATAAATATCAGAAGACAGCGTAGAAGATGACACATAAATAAACCATCCTCCAACTTTAGGACTTAACCAAGTTGCGTCGTATTCTAAACTTCCTGCAATTGTATTCAATCCTGCATTCTGAACTGTTAGAAAGACTTTTATTTTTTCAATTTTTTTTATTGGCATAAAGTCAAAGAGTACCTTATGTTCCTTCCCTTTAATATCTGTAAATGTTGAAGCAATTTTAATTGGTTCACTAGTTACAAAATCAGTTGGGTTGATTGTTTGACCGTTTATGTGGAAGACAATCTCTTTATTAAAAATTTTCAGAGGATATCTTTCAAAAATTGCATCCGCTATATTTTGCCGTAAAAATTTATCAATTATCTTTTTCTTTGGTTCTTTGTCTGTAACATACGAAGGATAGAGGTTCGTAATACTCACCTTATAATATGTATTATGGTTCTTTCCTTTTAAAATTTCCTCATCAGTAGGTATATTGATCTCGGACACATTGATATTATTACCGAAACTATCAAAAGAGAGAGGTATTACGGCCTTAGAAAAAGTCTTACTTTCAGTGCAATATCCCACCGTTTCAATTTCAATTTCTTTTCCAATCTGAAAGCTTGCAAATCTACCTATTCCTTTTCCACCGTCCTTGTTAGTCGTTCCAATATCTAATAGTTTGGCTTCAAGTTCATTTACGTGAACACCTTTTCCATCGTCTTTTATTGATATCCTTTTTATGAAGGTTGTGCTTAGTTCTTCGTCAGCGGCATAATCTATCTCGATCCAAATATTTTTACTCTTAGCCTGGATAGAATTATTCATTAACTCGCTAAATGCTACAAATGTGCTGATGTAATTCGCAAACAACTCATTAACGAGTCTGGAATTGGTGGTTAATTTTCTTGCCATTATATAACAGTGTAATTACACGCTATATATTATAGCGTTTTTTTAACGAATTTAATAAAAAAAGTCTCAAAGGCATCCATGAAATGTAAACATATATTGCTCAAAAAAAAATCTTCAAACTATCTAATAGCTATATTTTAATAAAAATCTTCCATGAGTTCGTCCTGTCTCATGGAAAAAGTTCGGTACTAATGCTAAATTTTGTGCAGGAGTAGTGGATTCATTTAATAAACCTTTAGTATTATGAGACACCTATTACACAAAATAGTCTCCGACATACAAAAACAGGAGCAGAAATTGTCGGCTGAGGCATCGAGTTTTATGGCCGAAGCTTACGGGATGACAATCTATCTGAAAAAACTTCTCGGAGACATCAAAGAAGATATTATGAACGAGGGCTTCGCAACATTAGAGGACGAAATCCTTTTCTTTAAACAGATAAAACCAACTGTTCTTGGTAAGCTCATTTATTACAACAAAGTGTTTAGAATTGAAACATCCTGTCCTGCAAGCAATGGAAATATGTATGAAAGCTATTTTGCCATGCACCTACGAGACTTAAAAGAGGAATATACGGAACATGTCTGCAATTCCGATTTTTACCGCTATTACCGTTCCGGCAGAACTGATCGGGATGAACAATATTTCACACTTGGGAAAATCAACTGTTATGATGGGCTGAACAGCTTTGTATTTGAAATTGACACTAACTTTTCGACCTACTTTGATTTCAAAGTAGCTAAAATCATCGCCAATGAATTAATCTATAACTATCTGACGACAAAGTTAAGCCCCGAACAAAATCCCGATGTACTGCTACAGAATGAGGAAACCAAAGATGTTTTCTGGACACAATCAAAAAATGCCCTTATCGAATTGATTTATGCGCTCTATGCCTGTGATGCCATTGCACATGGGAAAATAGGCATCCGCAAAATCAGCATGGTATTCCAAATCCTGTTCCGTGTCTCACTGAACGACATCCATAACAGCTTCCACCGAATGAAAACCCGTGCAGGCTCACGGACGTTGTTTTTAGACCAACTCAAATACAGCTTAGAGGAATATATGGATAGGGAAGACAACCTATAATTTTGGTCTTCTCTTTCCATCAAAAAGGACAGCATCAATCGGTGCTGTCTTTTTTTTGCCCGTTTGCCTATATGTGTCTATGGGCAAATCGATTGGATGGGATGCCGACCGACTGACCAAAAGTGCGGAAAGACCCTAAAAAAACCATTTTACATGAATTGTATAAAAATGAAAAAAGTGCCTTTTTGATAGACACTTATCGGAAGACAGCCTGCGCCAATCGCTCCAACTTTGTGGTGTTAGAAATCATTAAAAGTATTTGTTATGAACATCGACAGAATGGAATTTATCGCATGGATGGAACGTATAATGGAGCGTTTCGATATTTTGAAAGAGTACGTTCTAAATATAAAGAAAGAACGGCACAGCATAGACGGCGAGGAATTACTAGACAACCAAGACCTGCTCCTCATGCTGAAAATCAGCCACCGCTCCCTGCAACGCTACCGCTCCACAGGCAAGCTACCGTATTACACCATTAGCGGGAAACTGTACTACAAACTATCGGATGTACATCAGTTCATAAGGGAAAGTTTCAAAGCCCCCATACGGCGTACAAAAGAAAACCGATGACAAACCCCACCACGAAAAGACGGGTACGGCATAGCCGTACCTGCTTCGCTTACTTTCGGGCAATGTAAACTTTAAAAGATCAATATCATGAGCGAACAGACAAATGAAAATCAACAGCAATATCCCGAACAGCTTTCGGATGTGCTGTTGGTGATGGACAAGGAAAAAAAGAAAATCCAAGCCGTCACGGGCGTTGACGAAAACGGCAATCTGAAAACCGTTGATGCCAATAAGAAAAACCAAAGCCAATTTATGCGAGTGGACAGAGCCGGAGATTTGTTTACAAATTTCTTCTCCAACTTTTGGCGACAGCTTAAAGACCCGACCCATTTATCGTTCTTCAAAGTACCTGCAAAGGAAGCGGTAGAAACCGCCAAAGAAATGCAGAAACAGGTCAATGCCCCCACCAAAGAGGGCGAGGCTGTCATTGCAAAGCATGAGGTCAAAGAGCCAAAAGAGCAACAACAGGAAACCAACAAGGATGTGGAAGCACCACAGGCGACGCCGGAAACACAGCAAGCACCAGAAAAAAGTGAATACCGCTATAAGGCGGAAGATGTGGACTGGAATTATTTAGCGCAATTTGGGATAAACAAAGAGAGGCTTGAAAAAGACGGGCAATTGGATTTACTGTTAAAGGGCTATAAGGCCAATAAGGTATATCCCACAAGTGTCAATTTCGGTGCGGTTATCATGCGCTCGGATGCAAGGCTCGGTTTCCAAGACGGTGAAGACGGGAAACCTGTACTTATGATGTATGGTGTACGCCATGAACCCAACCTTAAAGCCCCTTTCTTTGGTCACGAGTTTACCAAAGAGGACAGGGAAAACCTGCTCAAAACCGGAAACATGGGGCGTGTAGTGGAATTGACCAACCGCAAGACAGGCGAAAAGATACCCTCCATTATCAGTATCGACCACCTAACGAACGAGGTTATCGCATTCCGGCAGGACAGGATAAAAGTACCCGATGAGATTAAGGGCGTAAAATTGACCGAAGACCAAAAACGGGATTTGAAAGATGGGAAAGCCATTTATTTAGAGGGCTTGGATTTTAAGAACAGTACCAACAAAAATGCCCATGTGCAGTTCAACGCCGACAAAAAATATACGGAGTTTCTCTTTGGTGATAAAGCCCCCAAACAGGCACAGGAAAACGACCCGAAATACTACCGTGGCAAAACATTCTCGGACGAACAGTACAAGCAACTCACCGAGGGCAAAACACTTTACATTTCGGATTTCAAAGATGGGCGAGGAAACGCCTATAAAGGTTACGTTACGCTGAACAAAGAAACAGGGGACTATAATTTCAACTTTAAGAACCCCAATGCGCTGAAAAATAAGGCACAGCCTGCCGAAGCGCACAAAACACAGGTTGCCGTAAACTCCAACGGGAAAACCAGCGAAGCAACCAAGCATGTCAACGAGCCTCTGAAACCGGAGCAACAAACGCCGAAAAACAAAACTCAACAGCAACGGCAGAATGAACCCAACCGTCCGGCTAAATCCAGAGGGGTAAGAAGATAATACCATCAAAAAACATTTTTCTTTGGAAATCCCCTTTCACAGAATACGAAGGGGTTTCTCAAAGAGAAATGTTCACCACATAATCCATTAAAAGAGATAGTATCATGAAAGCAATCATTGCAGAAAAGCCAAGTGTGGCGAGAGAAATAGCCTCCCTGTTGGGAGCGACCGAAAAACGGGATGGCTACCTCACAGGGAACGACTATGAAATTACGTGGGCATTGGGGCATTTGGTCGGATTGGCTATGCCCGAAGATTACGGGGTGTCGGGCTTCCAAAGGGAAGCCCTGCCCATATTGCCCGACCCTTTTATACTTACGGTGCGCAAGGTAAAAAAGGACAAAAGCTATGTTCCCGATAACGGGGCATTAAAACAGTTAAAGATTATCGAACAGGTCATCGGTAGATGCGATAGTATTATCGTGGCCACCGATGCCGGACGTGAGGGCGAACTCATCTTTAGGTACATCTATGAATATCTAAAGTGCCGAAAACCCTTTGAACGTCTATGGATAAGCTCGCTCACGGAAAAGGCGATTAAACAGGGTTTTGACAACCTAAAAGCCGGAAGCGATTTTGACGGGCTATACAGAGCCGGACAAGGACGGAGCCAAGCCGATTGGCTTGTGGGCATCAATGCCTCGCAGGCGTTGAGCATTTCGGCAGGGCGTGGCGTTTACTCGCTTGGTAGAGTACAAACGCCAACGCTTGCCCTTATCTGCAAGCGGTATTTGGAAAACAAAGATTTTGCCGTCAAAAAATACTTTCAAATCCAGTTGGAACACCGTAAAGAATTTGTGGACTTTAAGAGCCTTTCCAAGACCAAATGGGATGACAGAAAACTCGCTGACGATACGCTGAAATCTATTCAGCGTATCGGAACAGCAACCGTTACGGCGGTGGAAACCAAAACGGTTTCGGAGCAACCGCCTTTGCTGTTCGACCTTACGGGATTGCAGAAAGAAGCGAACAAAAGGGCTTTCTATACTGCCGAGGAAACATTGAACATTGCCCAAAGCCTGTATGAAAAGAAGTTTATCACTTACCCCCGTACAGGGAGCAAGTACATCCCCGAAGATATATGGTCGGAAATCCCTGCACTGGTAAGGAATTTGGAAGCACGGGCTTCCTGCAAAAAAGCGGTCGGAAAAGTGAAATGGGTGCGTTTCAACAAACGCATCGTGAATGACGTAAAGGTCACAGACCACCACGGTCTGCTGATTACCGAAAAAATCCCGTCCGAATTAACAGCACACGAAAATGTTATCTATGATATGATTGCGCACCGCCTACTGGAAGCCCTATCGTCTGCCTGTACCAAAGAAATAACGGACATCGGATTGCAGGCTTTTCACTATGATTTTACATTGAAAGGCTGTAAAATCCTCGAAGCCGGTTGGCGTGGCATCAAGGAAAAATTTACAGACGAGGACAGCAAACCTGTACAGGAACTGCCGGAATTAAAGGTCGGCGATGAGCTGAAAATCATAGAGGCATCCGTACTGGAAAAGAAAACCAAACCGCCTGTGCTTTACACCGAGGCAGGTCTGTTGTCCGCAATGGAAAATGCCGGAAAGGAAATTGACAACGAGGACGAACGGAAAGCCTTAAAAGACATCGGCATCGGTACACCTGCCACAAGAGCCTCCATTATAGAAACGCTCTTTAAAAAGGATTATATTCGGCGTGAAAAGAAATCCCTAATCCCTACCCATAAGGGATTGCAGGTTTACGGGGCAGTACAGGGCAAAAAGATTGCCGATGTAGCCATGACCGCCGAATGGGAAATGGCATTGCAGAAAATCGAAAACAACGAGACGGATGTAAGTGCTTTTCACCGTGAAATGGAAGCCTATGCCACTTCCATTACACGGGAACTTTTGGACACTGGCATTGCCAATGAAAAACAACCCGAACTGACCTGCCCCAAATGCAAGAGCCGTCAGCTATTGATTTGGAACAAGGTTGTAAAATGCCCCGATGAGGCTTGCAACTGGCTTCAATTCCGTACCGTGTGCGGAGTGCCGTTGAGCCTTGCCGATATAGAAAGCCTTGTGACCAAAGGAAAGACCAACCTTCTCAAAGGCATGAAAAGCAATTCGGGCAATAAATTCAATACCTATATCGTCATGAACGATAAAGCCGAAACCTCCTTTGAGTTTGAAAACAGGAAACCAAAAAGGAAATAAATGTTTTGTTTTTTGGACGGCATACAGCGTGAGGGATAGAAGCGACATCCTTTTGCGGTCCTCGCAGATCCGCAAAAGATATAGCGGATAGCCCGACCCGTCTGCATTTTTTCTTTAGCCTGGGCATGGGGGTAAAATGCAGACGGTGGCACGCCCAAACCCTACTTTTCGTCCTGCTCATCCATTCTCCGTATAAGTTCTTCCCGAAGCGCATCGAGGAATTTTGTACGGTTCATCTTCCGGTTTCTCAACTCCAAATAGGTCTGATAAAAATTGCCCAAGTCAATGCCAAAGGCACTTTCAAAATATTGGGCTACTTCTCTTATGTCGTTGTTCCCGTTGTCAAACACGCCTTGATAGTGCAGGGCATAAATCAGTTCTATCAGTGCCACTTTGCTACCTGTCCATTTCAACTTTTTGGGGACTTTCGATTGAACTTTTTGGAATTTGTTATACAATTGGTCTTCGATGTAGACCTGTATCAAATCATTGGCTATTATCTTGGCGACCTTGTAATCATGTGAAGTGGAAAAGGACTGGTCAAACTGAAAATAATAGGTGTCCAACCATAGCTTTATATCGTGGTTGCCCCGTAAAAACATTTTCTCGTCAAGGAACGAATTATTGCTACGGTAGTACTTATAAAAATCGAGGTTGTTATCAAAGAACCTTTTTAGCTTTTTCAGTTCTTTGGTAAGGTATTTCCTAATAGACTTTGCACCATAAGGCTTTTTAGTTTCTATTTTGTAAATGGCATTGTAGTAAATGAGTTTCGCTACAATGGCAGGTTTCTGATATTTAAAAAAGCGAATTTCTTCATCAGTGGCTTTAAAACCTTTTTTTAAAACGTAATCCTTTACTTCGGACAAGCATTTTACAATAAGATTTATAACCGTTTCTATCCGTTCTATGGAACAATCTACTTCAATTTCCAATTCGTTAATTGCCGTTTCTAACCTCCGCAGTGTTTCATTGTAAAATTTTTCCATTCTGTTATTTGAAATCTTTACACCCCAGTTAATGGCAAAAAAAACTCAAATTGATGACTTTTGTATTGTATAGTCTCTCACTTATAATTTGAATAAACGCTCTTAGTTAGTGAACAAAATAGTAGTCTATCAATCAAGAGTATTTCCGACTGTTCTTTTTGAACAGTCGGAAATATAATTTATAGGTCTGAATATTTATATCCTGTATCGCAAAGTATTGTTACAATGTTTTTGATACTCGGATTTTGTTTTAAATATTTTAAAGTTCCTGCTACATTTGCCCCCGAAGAATAACCGACAAACAGACCTTGCTCACTACTTAATCTTTTAGTCATTTCTCTAACTTCATCATCAGACACCGTAATTATATCATCAGCTAAACCCTCTTTCCAATGGGGTGGAATAGAGCTATAACCAGTGCCTTGTATGATGTGCTTCGTTGATTTAACACTACCCGTTTTTATTATAGCACTATTTTCGGGTTCAACAGCCACACACTTAATATTTTTGTTTTTACTTTTCAAAAATGAGGAAGTTCCAACAAACGTTCCACCACTTCCAATAGTCGCTACAAAGGCATCCACTTCGGGCAAATCATTCCAAATCTCTTGCCCCGTAGTATTGTAATGAGCTAAAACATTTGATGGGTTGTTAAACTGGTCAACATAAAAAGCGTTGTTTTTTAGGGCGTATTCCTTAGCTATTTCTCCGGCATAAGCAATATCCTTTCCTGTTACCATGCCCGCTATTCCATCCACTTGCTTAGTCAAGAGTAACTCTGCACCCAATGCTTTCAAAATCTTTCGTCTTTCGGGGCTATTACCCTCCGACATCACTGCTACAAAGGGATTTCCAAATTGTTTACATACAACGGCAAGACCTGCCCCCATATTACCACTTGTCATTTCCACAACAAGCTGTCCTTTTTTCAGCTTACCGCTTGCATAAGCATCTGTTATGATTTGGTAGGCTACACGGTCTTTTATACTTCCACCGAGTTGGGTAAATTCTGCCTTTGCATAAATAACAACCCCTGTTTCTATTTTATCCAATGCTATCAGAGGAGTGTTATTGATAAATTCTAAAGTTCCATTTTTTATCATTTCAAATTGATTTATATTATACTTTTTATATATTATCTATATTGGGTTAAGTCCAATTCCATTTGTATGTTCACACGTTTATAAGGTGATGGGTGTCCCGATATTTTTTGAAACCCCAACTTGTAATACAAATTAATAGCGGGCTTCAAAATTGTGTTACTTTCGAGATATATTTTTGATGCCCCCATTTCCTTTGCTTTTTCAATAATTGCTTTTCCTAATAACATACCTATATTTTTCCCCTGCGCATTTGGAGAAACAGCCATCTTAGCCATCTCAAAATCATATTGCGGGTCATCCATTTTCAACAATGCACATACCCCGTGTGGCTCATTATTATATAAGGCAACCAATATTTTTCCTCCCTCGCCCAAAATGTGTTTTTCGGGATTGTCCAAAACCTTGTAATCAGCTTCCTCCATTTCAAAGTATTTGGAAATCCATTCTGCATTAAGCGATTTGAAGGCTGTTTTGTATTTCGGCGTATAATCAACAATTTGCACATTTTTACTTTCACGAAGTTTCTTCTGTTCCTGTACTCTCTTCAGTAAAGACTTTTGTTCCAATAAAAACTCCCACTCCGCAACAGCTTCCCAAAGGTTAAAAGTTGCTTGGTTAATGGCGTTCTCTACTGCACTGTCAACGTCAAGATAAAGTTCTTTCAGTTTTTCGGTAAGGGCAATACCTTTCTCGGTTAATCCTACAACGTTTTTCCGTTTGTCTTTTGATTTAAGATTATTTTTAACCAAGCCTGTCATAGCCATTTCCTTAATGATTTTGGTAACAGAGGGTTGAGAGTGTCCGATTTCTAAAGCTATTTCGGTAATTGTTTTTTCGCCATCTTCTGAAAGAACAAAAAACACAGGAAACCATTTAGGCACGAACTCCATATCGTATAGCCCGTAAATACCTGCTCCATCATCGGTGAACTTTGCTGTCAGAGAACGTAATCGGCTACCCAATGCCATTTTTCCTGTTCTTTCAAATACATTCATGTCTTTATATCTGATTACATAACTAATTATGCAAATTTAGGAAAGCTATTATTCCCCTCCAAAAAAAATGAGTTTTTTTCAATCGGCAAATTATTAATACGTATAAATACGCTAATCCTCTTGCACCAAATGCTGTAAATCGGGGTCATTTTTGATACGCTCCATTTCGCTTTCCACAATATGCACAATGTCCGCTTTGACCTGTCTATAATTGGCTTCAATGACCTGCTTCATATTGTCATTGCCGTATTCATCGGTAAAGGATAATATCTGCGGTATCCTTTTATAGGCTTTGGTTTCGGCAGAAACCTTTTCGTTATCCACGCCAATTTTAGCATGAAATATTTTCTGTTCGATGCGCTCATCAAAGTTGTCCGATACTGCTCCGACAAACATTCCCTGTGTCAAGGTAGATATTTTGGAAGCCGGAATAAGGCTGTCCAATTGGGTGGATATAGAAGTGGATTTGTCATTACGGTTGATGGTCATACTCTGCCTTTTCTGCAAGACCTTGCCGAAACGCTCGCTTAGGTTCTTGGCTGTTTCGCCCACTACCTGACCGGAGAAAATATTGCCTACCGTATTTTGAATGACCTTGCTCTCCTTATCTCCGTAATCTCTTATTAACTGTGAATAGTCTTGAAAGCCCAAGCACACCGCTACCTTATTGCTACGAGCTGTTGCGATAAGGTTATCCAAACCCCGAAAATATATCGTGGGCAACTCGTCTATGATAACGGAACTCTTTAACTTATCTTTCTTATTGATGAGTTTTACAATCCTCGAATTGTACAATCCCAAAGCGGACGAATAGATATTTTGACGGTCGGGATTATTGCCCACGCACAAGATTTTTGGGTCTTGGGGGTTGTTGATGTCCAGCGAAAAATCATCCCCCGTCATCACCCAATAAAGCTGTGGCGAAATCATCCGTGACAATGGAATTTTTGCCGATGCTATCTGCCCCTGCAACTGGTCTTGCGCTCCGCCCTGCCACGCATCCATGAAAGCTGAAAGATAGTTTTCGAGTTCGGGATATGAGGTCAGTATCGTAAACACGTCTGCATATTTTTTATTCAGCAATTCAATAGCGTGTGGGAACGTGCAATACTTTCCGTCTTCATAGATTTTCAGAAACCAAATAATTGAGGCAAGCAATATAATTGGGCTTTCCACGAAAAAATCCCCTTGCTTCAAAATCCACGACCTGTTGAGGTTAAGCATGGTGGTATAAGAGGCTTCGTAAGCATCGGATATATCCGTCATAAAGGCAGGACTTAGCGGATTGCATCGGTGGCTTCGGCGTGGGTCGTCAAAATTGATAACATAAAACTTGGGCTTTACTTTATACTTATCGGAGTGTTTCAGCAAATGGTTGTAGGCAATCGTGGACAGGTCGTCAAACTTGAAATCGTAGATATACATCGCAAAGCCCTTTTCGATATGTTGTTTGATGTAGTTGTTTACGATGGCGTAGGATTTTCCGGAGCCGGGAGTACCAAGTACAATCGAAGCTCGAAAAGGATTGACGATATTAACCCATCCATTGTTCCACTTGCCTTTGTAATAAAACCTTGTGGGAAGATTGACCGAATATTCATTTTCTATCAGACGGGTTTCCTGTTGGAAACTCTCGTTTTCATTATTGAAAACATCGTCCATCAGGTTGTTGCGGAGTAGTCGGCTCATCCATACCCCTGCCATGAGCAAGGCTATATAACCCAAACTTGTTGTAAGGATGTAAAGCGATGTGGCAATCCCTGCTGACAGCTTTAACAATGGCGTGTTCAGAAAGAACAGCACAAAGCCGATAACTAAGGCGGTGTAAATCTTAGCCCATGTTATCTTTTCATTCTTTACGCCTTTAGTACCAAGACAGCTTAACGCCAACAATAGCAATGCAAAAATCTTAGTGTAAAGCGTGTGGGCAAACAGCCCTGCGGTACGGTTGAAATTGGTCAGTATCTTACCGATAATTTCCAGTGTCCACCCACGTTCGGCAAAGAACCCGTAACAGAACCAATAAAAGTGCATCAGTACCAAAAGAATACTTACGGCACGCATAAAAGCCATGATTTTGGCTAATCCTCTCAAATCGTCTTCTCCCTGCATAACAAAAAAATTTAGTGATGCAGGGAATTTAGAGGCTATTTAAAAGCACTTATACAAAGGGAGGGCGGATGGCTTTTGGTGGCTTAGTTTGACAGTAACTTTAAAAACCACAAAGACCAAGATGTTAATCCTGGTCTTTGATGGTCAAAAAAGCTATTGTTGTCTTCCCCGTTTTCGGTGTTTCTTCTTTTTCCTCATGCGGTTGGCAAATTCCTGTTCCTCGTAGTCTTCGCCCTGTGCCTCCGGCAGTAGCCCACCCAATCCGTCTATCAATAAATCATCGGTCTGCTGTTCTTTATTAAGGAAGTTAAAAAGTGCGTGGGCTTCTTCTCTCTCTACGGCGGTGCTGTTACCTGCGGTTGGCGACTGGTTTTGTGCGGTTGCTTTTTCAGCTTCTTGGCGTTGCCCGACCGCTTGCTCATTCCACCAATCATTAAAAACATTCGCCGATAGGTTTTTGCCCAAAGCTGAACCGTTCCAAACGGTACGGCTTTCGTGGTCGATAAAAGTCATACCGTAGATACGCCCCTCATCGTTGCGCCGTACCACGGCATTGATGCCCTGCTCCAACAGTTGCTTTTTAAAATCGGCTTCATTAGTGGCGGTGTGCATCGCTACTTCAATGGTGCTTTTGAGTTCGGCTCTTGTGGGGTCGGCTTTCATTTTCTCCTTAGCCTTTGCGAATTGGTTTTGCAGTTCGTCCAGTCCTGCCTGCTTACCGAAAAGGGATGCTTTAAAAGGATTGCTCGCTTTTTCTCCCTGTTCGTTCAATGCAAAATAGACAAGCCCGTTTTTAGGCTGTCCGTGCAATTCCCCTTTGACTTCCTCGGCGGTGATATTGAAAAGTGAAAGCAAGGCATTGTATGCGCCGAGGCTTGCGTACCCGTAATACTTCGGCAGGTGTCGCACTACCGATGCGATTTGGTTCTTAGCGTCTCCGGCTCTGTAATCCACCGGACGGAATACCTGCTCGTTTCCGGTGCGCTGTTTTTCCGTTGCAGGTATAAGATTGTACGTTTGTTCCAAATCCCGACAGATTGCCATCGAACGTGGATGGTCGTAACTGTCCGGTAGCTTCTTTCCGTCCAAACCCACACAGACCGTTACGATGTGGATATGGGTGCGCTCAATATCGGTATGCTTAAAAACGATATAAGGTTGGTTGCCATACCCCATGCGCTCCATATATTCCTGCGCCATTTTTACGAACTGCCCATCGCTGACCCTATCCGCAGGATCAGGGTTCAGCGATATGTGGCGCACTGGCTTTTCCGTTTTGATATTTGCGGACAGATACGGCTCAAAACACTGGTGCAGGTAAGCGGTCGAATAGGTATTATCCAACGTTTCGGGTATTCTGTTCAACAACAAAACCTGCCCGTTTTCACTATCAATCTTCTTTTGGTTATAGGAAATAGCACCGTACAAATTCTCACCCTTGCCAATCTTTGCTATCATATTACTTGTGTTTTTGCAGGTGTTCTTTTTCAAATTCCTGTGTTAGCTCAATCACTTTCCGGCACAAGTCCGCCATTTCTGCCGTCTGCTTTTCCAGTTTAAAGAGGTAAGCCGATGCCTTTTTCTCCGAGAAATTGCGGTAAAGTATCTTCACGATTTGGTTGTAATTCACGCCAACCGCTCTGAACTGACTGTAAAAATTGGTTAGCCTCGTATGAAAATCGACTGCATCCATATCAATTTTTACGGTCTTGACTGGCTTCTGAAAGATGCAGGCTGTAATAAAATGTGCCATTACTTTCATTCCCGATTGCTCGAAAAATGTAAGGAATTTGGCATTTTCTTCGTCCGTAAGACGAAATACATAACGGTGGATGCTTCGGTTTGCTTTAGGCTTGCGCCCACCTTTGTTCTGTTCCTTTTTCTCTTTTCCATTCATTATAAAATCCATTTTAATATTCAACAAAACCCCGACTTCGGAGGGTGTTTTAAAGCTCCCTGCAAGGGCAAGTGGTTTTGAGGCACGAAACGGGTTTCGAGTGCCTCAAAACATAACTTGCTCTGTTCGGGTGAACAGAAAATCCGTCCGCCTATCGGCGGATGCGGATTGGGTAAAGCGGAAAAAAACGGCTTTGCGCCGTTCCGCCCATAACTTCCATTCTCCAATGATTTATCCATTCACCCTTTGCATTTAAGCCCTTACAAAGTAAGGGTAGCTTTTTCAAAGCATTGACCTATCCGCCACGACCAAACATTGCCAAAAAATGCCGTGGATTACCGCTTTAAATCAATGGAGCGGAATAACCTGCTTCTTTGCGCTATCAGTCACGCAAGCCTGTTTGCAGGCATCCGCTCCAGATGGCAGTTGTGAAAGACGGAGCGCAGGAATGCCGGAACACATGACGGCGTTCCGCTCGGCAGGCACGAATACCGGACGGCATGAAAACTATCCGGTAGCCATTCCAACAGACAGGACGACAGGTAAGCCATCGGTCTTGCCCGTGTGAAAGCCGGAATGACGGCACGGCTGATTGAACGAACGATGGCAAGCCCGACAGACGGGATTGTATCAAGACTGCCGGACAGTATGCAGGGATGACAGCCCTGTTCCATGCAGGACGGCAGGCAGTCCACGGAAATAGAAACTTAAAAATAGAATAGAAATGGAAGCAACAAACAGGACAAAATTTATTGCTTTTTCAAGCCAAAAAGGGGGCGTTGGGAAAAGCACGTTTACAACGGTTACGGCAAGCATACTCCATTACCAAATGGGTTATAATGTAGCCGTCTTTGACTGTGATTATCCACAGCACAGCATCTGTCAGATGAGGGAACGGGATTTGAAAGCGGTCATGCAGAACGAGGTGCTGAAAAAACTGGCACACCGCCAATTTTCCACCATCAACAAGAAAGCCTATCCGGTACTGCAAAGCAAGGCTGACAATGCCCTAACGGATGCGGAAGCATTCATACAGTCCTCGACCGTTCCCGTGGATGTGGTTTTCTTTGATTTGACCGGAACGGTGAACACTTCGGGCTTGCTGAACACACTGGCAGGAATGCACCACATCTTTTCGCCCATCACGGCAGACCGTGTAGTCATGGAAAGCACATTGAGCTTTACCGATGTGCTGACCAATGTCCTTATGAAACAAGGTCAGACCTCCATCGAAACCATACGGCTGTTTTGGAACATGGTCGATGGCAGGGAAAAATCGCAACTGTACGAAATCTACGGCAACGTCATTAACGAGGTCGGACTGCAAGCAATGGAAACACGCATTGCCGATAGCAAACGCTTCCGCAAGGAAAGCGAGACAACGGCAAAAACTGTCTTCCGCTCCACGCTATTGCCCCCCGACAAAAGATTGATGAAAGCCTCCGGCTTGGACTTGTTCATCAGTGAATTTCTAAGAACCGTCAAACTGTAACCGCTATGGAAAATGAAAATAAGAAAAAGCCGAATGCTCCGATTGACGAGGCGTATCTCATGTCCATCATGGCAGGCGAAACAAAGAAGCCCCAACAGGCAGTAGCACCGCAAGAGCCAAGCGCAGAGCCGACAAATGAAACGTCAACGGAAAAGCCCGTAGCCAAAGAGCGCACCCGACAAAAGAGGGCTTCTGATACGGGCTATGGCGAGCGTTTCCTCAACAGCCATACCATGACACGCCGTGGTGATAAGAGCATCTACATCCGGCAGGAATACCACGAACGGCTTTCCCGTATCGTGCAGGTTATCGGCGAGGATAAAATACCTCTGTACGCTTATTTGGACAATATTCTCGAACATCATTTTGAACAGTTCGAGAAAGCCATTACCGATGATTTCAACAATAAGTTTAAACCCATTTTTTAAAATATTCGATTATGAAAAAGCAACAGCAAAACCAACCTAAAAAGGTACTGCGCATAGCCCGATATAAGTCGGTTTTTTTAAGACCGACCGGAGTTGTCGCAAGGTGCGGAAAGTCAGTGTACATCTGCCCCGACTTCCACAAGAAATTATCCCGCATCGTCTGTATTATCGGAGAGGGAGAAATTACGCTTACCGATTACCTGCACAGTGTATTGAAACACCACTTTGAGGATTTCGGCGAGGAAATAAATACAATCCATGCCCGAAACCAAAAGCCAATATTATAGCTATGGAAACATTGATTGTAATATGCCTTATCATCGTCATTATCCTTTTGCTGAAAGATAAGGTGGTCATCCATAAGAACGTCCGCAGGGAAATAAAGCCGGAAAAGAAAAGCCCCGACCTGCCGGATATTATGGGGCTTCCCAAGCCTGTGGAACGCCACACCTTGCCACCGGATGCCACAAAGAGACAATCGGGCGAACGTGACGGGATAGCTGATAATTTTGGTACAGAAACCTATGGGATAGGTTTTGGATTGGAAAATCCGCAGATAGAGGGAGAGCCGGATGAAGTTTTCGGGAGTATGTCCGATTTTGAAAATGAGGAAGACGAATGGGATGAGTACGGGTTTGAGGACAGCGACAATGAGTTTGCCACAGGGGTTACCTTTGATGAACTGACGACCGTGGGGGCATGGTTGGAGCAAGATACACTTGAACCTGCCCAGCAACAGAAAGCGGTGGATATAGTTCAGCGATTACAGGGAACGGAATTGTTAAGTCTGCTCGAAAACTCAATGGATGGGGCTTCACGGAAGATTGCAGAGTTGTTGGACAAGAGCCTCTCCGCCGGAACGGATTTCAGTTCTCCCGATTTGCGGAAAAGTGATTTTGAGGATTTCGACATTGGGGAGTTTGTGTAAGCAAACTCCCCAATGTATTTCATATTACAAAGCAAATCCTGAGAGTAATTTTCTGTCTCGCTTCTTAAAAGCTTCTTCTCCTCCCTCCAATTTAAGTAAACTTTTTCTATGAGCAAGGTTCTCTATGGTAGTTGATATGATTTCTGTAAAGACTTTTTCCTTTGGTATTTCCAAAATATGGATAAGCTCAGCATCTCCATTTACTACAAAATTGGCATTGTGTGTAGCAAAAATTATCTGTCTTTCATTTTTCTTTTCTTTAATCAAATCAACTAAATATTCCGCAATCAATCTATTATCTAAATGTGCTTCTGGTTCATCAATTAGTAATGGTTTAACACCTGTCATAAGCAAAGTTACAACAACTGCGGTACATCTTTGACCGAAAGAACAAGATGTTAAAGGGGATTTACCATAGAAACCTATTATTTGTACATTTTCAGAAATGTTGTAGAGGTTCAGCCTTATTAATTGCTTATAAATTGCAAAGTTTGATTTCTTCTCAAATATTTCATAAAACACTCTGCCATAAAGCGAATTTCTATCAATCTGCTTTTTATTAAGTTGTTCTATAAACTGTTCATAAGTTAGGTTTAAAAGGTCTTCATTAGGTTCTATTTGGCTTAAACACCAGTAAATATTATCCCAAGATAAACTGGCTTTGTGATATGACTGAAAATGATTTTTAAAAGCTTGGTTTAATCTATCTCTATACTTTTCATTATGAAAGTCGTATTTAAAACTAATCTTTTCTACATTGTCGTTAGTAATATCCAAGTCGTTATTTATAGCTTCAAGACGTGTATTAATGATTTCCACACATTGTTGGACTATTTCTTTTATATCCGAAGTCTGCTCGTTATGTTTTTGTAATTGCTCTTTTTTTGAGAGTATCTTTTTATTGAGTTCTGCTATTTCATTTGTTACGGTTGCGATATTTGAAGTAGCTCTATCTACATCGGCAATACTGTCCGGTGTACTCCCTATTGAAGTAAAATAATCCACGATTTGTTGCTTTAATGATGCCAACTCTGCTTTTTTATCTTCCAAAACTTTATCTGTGTTTGGAAAAGCTTTTAGGGTTGTTTTATAGCCTATTCCTTGTTCATCACTAAAACGTGTTATTTCATCAATAGCATCAATGTGGTTTATTATATCAACCAATCTTTGTCCATATTCATCAGTATTATTGTTCATGTCTATTGACAAGCACAATTCTGTTAGTTGTGAAAAGAAATCATGATACAACTCTTTATTTTGGCTTATTTTTTCAATTTCGGCAGTTACTTCATTTACTTTTTGTGATAGTTCTTTATATTTCTCATTCTCTATTGAAGAAACAATTTTTTTATCGTTTTCTAAAGATGTTTTCCTTTGTTCTAAATCCGTTCTTAATGATACAATATCTGATATTATTTTAACGCTATCATCTATCAGTTGAAGTTTTGAACTAAGTATTTTTTCTTTTTCTAAATAGTCACTTACAACTGCTTTAATACGTTCGTTGAAAATTAAATCTGTGAGTTTGTTGCCTGATGAAAGTTCTTCCACTTTGCCCTGACTAATAAATTCTATTTCATTTGTCCCCGAAATCGTAACGTATTCTTCAGTGTTGTTTTTAAGAATGTCTTTTCCGTCAACTGATATTTTATTGTTTTCGAAAAATTCTGTTTTTTCGCCCAACCGTTCTGCTATAAGATTTATGATTGTGCTTTTCCCTGCACCACGACCGCCAATAATACAAGTGAAATAGGGACTAAAAAATATTTCTTCTTTTAGTTCGGTCAAACAAAATTCTTGCTCTGTATTTGTCTGTAAATTTTTAAGTACAGTAGTTTTGGGAAGATTAAATTTGATACTGTCAATTGTTCTATAAGGTTTCCTAATTGCATCGTTATTATCAATTCTATATTTTGGCTCAAATAAAATCTGTTTCAGCCCCTCGAATATAGGTTCACTTTTTATCCAAGTTGTTTTACCCCCAATATTGCCAATAGAATGTGCATCACTACACACTACATTTGGTTTCGGCTTAAACCCAAGATTAGCTCTATCGTTATCTGTACTCAAAAAGAATGCGGTATCTTCTTTTCGACCAAACATAATATGTGAAAGTTCGTCTAACTTTTTAGCCAATTCAACACTTCTTGGCTTACTACTTGGATGAAAACCACCATAACCATTGGGTACGCCAACAACTAAATAATCCGAGCTGTTGAAGTCTTTTTTTAATTGAGATATTAAAGTGTCAATAGAAATGGTCACTTTATCGAAACCAATTGAATTTATACTATCATAGTTACAATAAACAGATGTCGAAGATGCAATATTATTTAACTCAATTCTGGCTAAAGTTTCGTTTATAGCCTTAATGGAAATAGTTTCAGGATTGAATAGTACGTGTATATTTATGTACTCCCCACTACCGTTAATATCATTTGTTCTAAACTCAATGTTTGGAATGACATATACGTCACTTCCCAATTCTGCTACAATCTCGTTATATTCATTTTCGTGAATGATAAAATAGTTGGTTAAGCCAATTACTTTTAAATCTTTGTCTTTAATAGTCTTGCAAAATACGTCAACTCCACAATTATATTGACAATTCATATTTGTGTATGGACTATGTAAATGTAAATCCCACTTACCCCAAAAAGAACCTATATTACTCATAACTTTAATTTTTTGATACAGTATTTGTTGTTGGTAGTGCTGAAGTTATAACGGTTTTCTTTTTAAATCCTTCAGCACAATTTTTAATGCTTTTATACCATTTTCTTTGTCGTCTATAATCCCTCGTATTTTGTCAGAGAGCCACAAAACCAATAATTCATTTAATGGTACTTCCAAAAATTCAGCAAGCCTTTCCAAATGTTTTTTCGGCAATAGCTTTTCTTCATTCTCAACCTTACTAATAAAAGCATTATCCAGTTCTAAGTATGCCCCAATTTCTCTTATAAATAACCCTTTTTCTTCCCGTAATTCTTTTATGTATTTACCTAAAGTCATGATTGAATTTTTAAGACTTGTCTAAATAAATCAAATTTAAGAAATATTGGCTAATAAACAAGCAGGTGAATTATTAATAAACGCCACTCACTGCCAATTAATTCCACGGATTTCCACTTTCCCATAACGCTTCGATTTCTATAAGACTTTTGTTGCGAAAGCCCGCACGAGGTGGGAAAGTAGTAACAATTTAATTCAGTTAAATCATGGAAAAACAAAGCAAAAAAGTGTTGCTGACAGGCGTTGCGCTCCTGTCGGCATTCGGCGTGTTCGCACAGGGCAACGGCTCGGCAGGTATCACCGAAGCCACGCAGATGGTAACGAGTTACTTCGACCCTGCAACCCAATTAATCTATGCGATTGGGGCTGTGGTCGGGTTAATCGGAGGCGTAAAGGTGTACAACAAATTTAGTAGCGGAGACCCCGATACAAGCAAGACTGCGGCATCGTGGTTTGGGGCTTGTATCTTCCTAATCGTAGCGGCGACCATTCTCCGCTCATTCTTCCTTTAAGCTGGCGTATTATGAGCAATTACAATATCAATAAAGGTATCGGCAGAACGGTCGAGTTCAAAGGATTGAAAGCACAGTACCTGTTCATCTTCGCAGGTGGTCTGCTCGGCGTGCTTATCCTCGTGATGGTTATGTACATGGCAGGCGTAAACTCCTACGTGTGCCTGTTCATCGGGGCAGGCGGTGCATCGCTCATCATTTGGCAAACATTCGCATTGAACGGCAAATACGGCGAATACGGATTGATGAAAGTCGGGGCAAAGAAAAGGCATCCGAAATACATCATCTGTTGCAGAGCCGTACACCGCTATTTAAAATTCACTTCTAAATCCAGTCATTTATGAGAAATACAGGAAAAGCCACAACGTTGGAAAGCAAGTTTCCATTACTGGCGGTGGAACACAACTGCATCATTTCAAAGGATGCGGACATCACGGCTTGCTTTCGTGTACACCTGCCGGAACTGTTTACGGTAGCTTCGGCGGAATATGATGCCATACACTCGGCGTGGCACAAGGCTATCAAAACCCTGCCGGACTATACCATTGTCCATAAACAGGACTGGTACATCAAGGAAAGTTATGCGCCGGATATTGCACAGGACGGATTGAGTTTCCTTGCAAAGTCCTATCAGCAACATTTCAACGAACGTCCTTTTTTAAACCATTACTGCTATCTCTTTTTGACCAAGACGACCAAAGAGCGGATGCGAGCGCAAAGCAACTTTAGTTCGCTTTGCAAAGGCGTACTTATCCCGAAAGAAATAAGGGATAAAGAAACCGTCCGAAAGTTCATGGAAACGGTGGCACAGTTTGAGCGCATCGTCAATGATAGCGGTTTTGTGCAACTGGAACGCCTGACCGAAGATGACATCATCGGCACAGGCGACCAACAGGGATTGCTCGAACAGTACCTTACCCTGTCGAGGGAAGCCGGAACGCCCATGCAGGATATATCTTTGGGAAGCGAGGACGTGCGTATCGGCAACAAAAGGCTGTGCCTGCACACCCTGTCCGATACATACGATTTGCCCAACACGGTATCGGCAAATACGAGGTATGAAAAGCTGTCCACGGACAGGAGCGATTGCCTGCTGTCCTTTGCCTCTCCGGTCGGCTTGCTCCTTAGCTGTAACCATATCTATAACCAATACCTGTTTTTGGACAACAGCGATGAGAACCTGCGCAAGTTTGAAAAGTCCGCAAGGAATATGCACTCACTGGCGAGGTACAGCCGTGCCAATCAGATTAACAAAGAGTGGATTGAAAGGTATCTGAACGAAGCGCACAGCTTCGGGCTTTCCTCCATCCGTGCGCATTTCAATGTGATGGCATGGTCGGATGACCCGAACGAACTCAAACAGCTAAAGAACGACACGGGCAGTGCGCTCGCTTTGATGGAGTGCAAACCAAGGCATAACACCGTAGATGTTGCTACGCTGTATTGGGCAGGCATGGTAGGCAATGCAGGTGACTTTCCGGCAGAGGAAAGTTTCTACACGTTCATCGAACCTGCCCTGTGTTTCTTCACCGAGGAAACCAACTACCAAAATTCGCCATCGCCTTTCGGTATCAAGATGGCAGACCGATTGACAGGAAAGCCCATCCATTTGGATATATCAGATTTGCCTATGAAGCGAGGCATTATCACAAATCGCAATCGCTTCGTGTTAGGCCCATCTGGGGGTTGGCGGGCTATTCTTAATTGAGTAGCCCGCCAACCCTCCAAACTGGAAGTGGAAAATCATTCTTCACCAATCACATGGTGAGGCAGTATTATGAGCAAGGCTCTCATGTACTATTGGTCGATACGGGCAACTCTTATCAAGGGCTGTGCGAACTGATTAAGGGAAAGACAAAGGGAAAAGACGGTGTGTATTTTACCTACACCGAAGACAGCCCGATAGCATTCAATCCCTTTTATACGGATGACGGCGTATTCGACATCGAGAAAAGGGAAAGTATCAAAACGCTCATCCTTACGCTTTGGAAGCGTGACGATGAACCGCCGACCCGTTCAGAGGAAGTGGCATTGTCCAATGCCGTGAGCGGTTATATCGACCGTATCAAGCAAAGCGATGAATATCCCTCTTTCAATGGATTTTACGAGTATGTACGGGGTGACTATAAAAAGGTACTGGAAGACAAACAGGTAAGGGAAAAAGACTTTGACCTCGCAAATTTTCTGAACGTGCTTGAACCCTATTACAAAGGCGGAGAGTACGATTACCTGCTTAATTCAGACAAGCAACTCGACCTGCTTTCCAAACGCTTTATCGTGTTTGAAATTGATGCGATTAAAGACCACAAAATCCTCTTTCCCATAGTGACCATCATCATTATGGAAGTATTCATCAATAAGATGCGCAGGCTCAAAGGTGTGCGCAAAATGATACTGATTGAGGAAGCGTGGAAAGCCATCGCCAAAGAGGGCATGGCGGAGTACATCAAGTACCTGTTTAAGACCGTACGCAAATTTTTTGGTGAGGCTATCGTGGTCACGCAGGAAGTGGACGACATCATCCAGTCACCCGTGGTCAAGGAAAGTATCATCAACAATTCCGACTGTAAAATCCTGCTTGACCAACGCAAGTACATGAACAAATTCGATGCGATACAGGAAATGTTGGGGCTTACAGAAAAGGAAAAATCCCAAATCCTTTCCATCAATCAGAACAATGACCCGTCAAGGCTTTACAAAGAGGTATGGATTGGGCTTGGCGGTACGCATTCCGCCGTGTATGCCACAGAGGTTTCGCTCGAAGAATATTTGGCGTACACCACCGAGGAAACCGAAAAAATGGAAGTCATGCAACTGGCATCCGAACTGGACGGTAATGTGGAACTGGCGATAAAACGCATTGCCCAACAGAGACGTGAGAACGCAAATAATTATTAATCATTTAAAAAAATCAGAGACAATGAAAAAAGTAATGTTACTGGTATGTACGGCATTTATGCTTGCCGTTGCACCGTCCGCAAAAGCACAATGGATTGTTGTTGACCCGTCAAATCTGGCATCGGGTATCATCAACAGTGCAAATGAAATTGTGCAGACCTCGTCCACGGTATCTAATACCATCAAAAATTTCAACGAAGTAAAAAAAGTGTACGAACAGGGCAAGGAGTATTACGACAAACTGAAAGCCGTAAGCAACTTGGTGAAAGATGCCCGAAAAGTGCAACAGACCGTGTTGCTCGTAGGGGATGTGTCCGAAATGTACGTGCAGAATTTCGGTAAGATGATGAACGACCCCAATTTCAGTCCACAGGAACTGACGGCAATCGCCAACGGTTATTCTACGCTTCTGAACGAGAGTACCGAACTGCTCAAAGAACTGAAACAGATTGTTTCCTCGACCTCGCTTTCGCTGAACGATAAAGAGCGTATGGACATCATCGACAAGGTTTACAAAGAGGTCAAGGATTATCACAGCCTTGTCCGCTATTATACCAACAAAAACATTTCCGTGAGCATATTAAGGGCTAAAAAACAGAACAACACCAAAAGGGTGCTTGAACTGTACGGAACTGCTGAACAAAAATACTGGTAAGCTATGGAATGGAACAATCTTCACGAACTCCTGCGCTCGCTTTACGATGAGATGCTCCCACTGTCCGCCGATATGGCGACAGTGGCTAAGGGCATCGCCGGATTGGGCGCACTGTTCTACGTGGCACTGAAAGTTTGGCAGGCATTGAGCCGTGCAGAACCGATAGACGTGTTTCCGCTCCTGCGACCTTTCGCCATCGGGCTTTGCATTATGTTCTTCCCGACCATCGTATTGGGAACTATCAATGCGGTAATGTCTCCGGTGGTAAAAGGAACACACGCCATGCTCGAAAACCAAGTGCTTGACCTCAACCAGTTACAGCAACAAAAAGACCTGTTGGAGAGAGAGGCGATGCTCCGCAATCCCGAAACCGCTTACCTCGTAAGCGATGAGGAATTTGATAAGAAACTGGACGAATTGGGATGGTCGCCGTCCGATTTGGCTACCATGTCGGGAATGTACCTTGACAGACAAGCCTACAAGATTGAGAAAGCCATAAAGGAATGGTTTCGCAATCTATTGGAGATACTTTTCCAAGCATCGGCACTGGTGATAGATACCATACGGACATTCTTTCTTATCGTGCTGTGCATACTCGGGCCGATAGCCTTTGCGATAAGTGTATGGGATGGTTTTCAATCCACACTTACGCAATGGCTGACCCGATACATCAGTGTGTACCTGTGGTTGCCCATCGCCGATATGTTCAGCTCCATGCTCGCCAAGATACAATCCCTTATCATCGAACGGGATATTGAAATGCTTGCCGACCCCACTTATATACCCGATACATCCAATACCGTGTATATCATCTTCATGATAATTGGGATAGTCGGCTATTTCACCATACCAACGGTGGCAGGTTGGGTTATCCAAGCCGGAGGCGCAGGGAACTTCATGCGCAATGTCAATCAGACGGCATCGAAGACCGGAAACATCGCCGGAGCAGGAACGGGTGCGGTGGCAGGCAATATCGGTGGCAGGTTAATGAACAAATAAAAATCAAGAAGCAATGGAATTTAAGACACTAAGAAATATCGAAAACAGCTTTAGGCAAATACGGCTGTACGCCATTGTATTTGCCGTACTCTGCATCGCTGTGGTAGGTTATGCCGTTTGGCAGTCCTACCAGTTTGCCGAGGCACAACGCCAAAAAGTTTATGTACTGGACAACGGCAAATCATTGATGCTGGCACTGTCACAGGATGCAAGCATTAACAGACCTGTTGAGGCACGGGAACACGTTAAGCGTTTCCATGAACTGTTCTTTACGCTCGCACCCGATAAGAACGCCATCGAAAGCAACATGAAAAGGGCTTTTAACCTTGCCGACAAATCGGCTTTTGATTATTACAAAGACCTTTCGGAAAAAGGGTACTACAACCGTATCATTTCGGGCAATGTGCAACAGCGTATCGAAGTGGACAGCGTGGTCTGCAACTTCGATACCTATCCCTATGCCGTTAGGACGTACTCGAAACAATTTATTATCCGGTCAAGCAATGTCACAAGACGAAACCTTGTGACCTCCTGCTATCTCGTGAACTCCGTCCGTTCGGACAACAATCCGCAGGGCTTCAATATCGAAAAGTTTGCCGTGTTGGGAAACAGTGATGTAGAAATCATAGACCGCTAAAACCAAGGTTATGGAAGCAATATCAGATTTGAACACGTTCGCCAAAATCCTTATCGCCAAAGGGTATGACGGCTATTTCCATACGCAGGGTGCGTATGCCGGAAAACTGAAAGCAAGCATCAGCGAATATCTCGCAGGTTGCCCCAAAGGTGTAGCTAAACAGGAGTTGTTGCTGACCTGCTTTCTGCAATGGGCAGGCGAAGACCTGCCCAGGGTAGAATGCCTTATGAGGGTGAAGTACCTAAACGGCAAATTCTTCCTTAACAGCATGGAAGTTGCGAAAAAAGACTGTTACGGGCAAGTGCTGAAACAATCGGAACTGACCGACCTGTCGGTCGTGACCGCTCCCAAAGCAAAGGAAGCAATCGCTATGGTCAGCGATGCACCTGCACAAAAGGCTACTTCCCAAAACAGGCGTTTCAAGCACTAAACATGGTCAAGGCATGAAAAATCTAAGAACAGAAATCAATAATTGGTTTGACAGGCTCTATGGACAGTGGCGAGCGATGCCTGTTAAAAAACAGCACCGCTATACGCTACTGCTCTTTTTGGGCTATGCGCTATTGTCCGTTGCCGTACTGTTGAAAGTGTGCTACGATGTAGCACAATCCGATAATACCATGACGATAGAGCATATCGAAAACCCGATTAACAGGCAAAACAAATCCTCGGTTTCTCCGCAGGACAGTATTAACAAAATCTTAAAACGTAAAATGTATGAAACCTGCATGAGTTGCCCCTAAAAGGGAAATTACATCAACTCATGCAAGCTTCATCGCCTTTAAAAAACAAATTATAGAGATGAAAAACAGTGAAAACAAAAGGGTAAGTTTTTTGGTCGAAGATGACGACCCAAAAAACGGAATGGATGCACCGCAGGACGGTGCGCAGAACAAAGCCGAAAAGTTTAAAAAGCCCATCATTTTTGCCCTTATGGGCGTGGTGTTCTTCGGCTGTATGTATTTAATCTTCAAACCATCCTCCGATAGGAAAACGGTTGAGGATATTGGTCTGAACGATGCCGTACCGCAGGCGAGCGATGCAGGGCTTCAATCCGATAAGCAAAAGGCTTATGAACAGGAAATGCTCGAACAGAAAATGGAGGAAAAGCGTAATGCGCTCCTGTCACTGTCCGACTATTGGAGCGAAGACAGTACCGCCGATCCGGAAGCGGAGCTACCGGATGAGGATTACGAAGACGGCTACGCTTACGGCGGTGGTACACGTAGGAACAGCAACCCTGCTCTGAACAGTTACCGCAGTGCGCAAAATACGTTGACCTCGTTCTACGACAACAACGATTACGAAACGCAGGAACTCCGCAGGCAGGTTGAGGAACTGAAAGAACAACTGGCAGAAAAAGACGTACCGCCTGTAACGACCGTGGAAGACCAATTGGCTTTGATGGAAAAGTCATACGAGATGGCATCCCGTCACCTGCCCTCAACTCCGGCACAGACAGGTAATACGGACACAACAGCTTCGGCAAAGAGTGCCTCGCAAAAGGAACATTTTGTGGCGTTCACCCCTGTAAGGAAAAATGCGGTTTCCGCATTGTACCGTGAGCCGACCGACAATGCTTTTTTGGCAGACTGGAACGAAACCCGAAACCGTGGCTTTTATACGGCAGGCGTTTCGGAACAGGTCATACAACCAAAAAACAGCATTAGGGCGGTGGTGCAGGAAACACAGGTCGTGACGGGTGAAAGCGGTGTCCGTTTGCGTTTGTTGGAAACGGCGCAAACTCCCGTCCGTTCCATTCCGGCAGGAACGGTATTGACGGCTAACGCCAAGTTCCAAAGTGGCAGGTTGCAGTTAAAGGTAACATCCATCGAATTTGAGGGCAACATTATTCCGGTCGATATAACCGTGTATGATGTGAACGGACAGCAAGGGCTATATGTGCCGTACTCCCCCGAAATGAATGCGCTTACCGAGATTGCCTCCAACATGAGCCAAACGGGTGGAACAAGTATCATGATGACACGCTCGGCAGGGCAACAGATGGCAGGCGACCTTTCCCGTGGCGTGGTGCAAGGGGTATCGGGGTACTTCTCCAAGAAAGTGAGGACACCGAAAGTAACCGTCAAAGCCGGTCATCAGCTATTCCTCGTTTCAAAAAATTAATGTTTAACTAAAATCAGAAAGAAAATGAAATGTTCATGTTTCCAAAAAAACAAACACACATGAACATTCCATATCTCCATTAAAAAAATAAATAATAACGATATGAACGCAATAGTTAAAAGCCTCATGGCAATGGTCTGTTTAACGGTCTTTATCACAGGTGCAAATGCACAGCAGATTGCATCCAGTACAACAAAATTGAGCATGGGCAAGGTTGACCCTTACGAAATGCAGGTGACGTACAGCAAAACCTCGCACCTCATATTCCCGTCCGCTATCCGCTACGTGGATTTGGGCAGTGAATACCTTATTGCAGGCAAAGCCGAGGATGCGGAAAACGTACTGCGCATTAAGGCAAGCGTAAGGGATTTTGACGAGGAAACCAATTTTTCGGTCATCACGGACGATGGTCGGTTTTACAATTTCAATGTCTTTTACAGCCCTTATCCTGCAACGCTGAATTATGATTTACTGACCATGCAAAAAGCATCCGACAGGGAAAACGGCAACGATGTCCTGTTTGAGGAATTGGGGGGCAATTCGCCGTCACTGGCAGGCTTGCTCATGGAAACTATTTACAAAAAGAATAAAAGGATTGTGAAGCATATCGGGGCAAAAAGTTACGGCATACAATTCCTGCTAAAAGGTATCTACGTCCATAACGGAAAATTCTATTTCCATACGGAACTGCGCAACAAAAGCAATGTGCCGTTCAACATTGATTTTGTGAATTTCAAGGTCGTGGACAAGAAAGTCGCCAAGCGTACCGTGGTACAGGAAAAGGCAATGAACCCGTTGCGTATGTACAAAACGCTCGATGAAATAACGGGCAATACCACCGACCAAAACGTGTTCCTGCTTGACCAGTTTACCATCACGGATGACAAGGTTCTGATTATCGAAATCTTTGAAAAGAACGGGGGCAGACAACAGGTATTGCAGGTGGAAAACTCCGACCTCGTACACGCCAAGCTGATAAGCGATATGTACCTAAAGATTAATTAACCCAAAAAGAACGAACAATGATGAGATACATTTTTGCCGTGGTGCTTGCCATGCTAAGCATGACAGCGGTACAGGCACAGCGAATGCTCCCCAAACAAAAGGGATTGGAAGTAAACGCAGGTATGTTGTCCAAAGAGATAAGCGACAATTACTATCTGAATCTGATGTTGACCGTGAACGGAAAGAACGGCTATTACTGGATATGGGGTGCGGAGTACACCCATCAGTTTTCCGGTTACAGGGATGTACTGATACCGCTCGAAACCTACACGGGCGAGGTGGGTTACAGTCTTCAGCTAATGGGGGATGCAAGAAAGACCATTACGCTGAATGCAGGGCTTACAGCCGTGGCAGGTTACGAAACCATCAACCGGAGCGAAGCCATGTTGCCGGATGGCTCGACCATCCTCGATAAAGACAATTTTGTTTACGGCACTGGCGGACGGCTCACGCTCGAAACGTACCTGTCCGACCGTTTTGTCCTGCTCCTGCAAGGGCGGACAAAAGTATTATGGGGTACGGATTTGAAACAGTTCCGTCCATCGGCAGGGATTGGACTAAGGTTTAACTTTTAAAACTGATTTACGATGAAAATATTAATCAGAAAGTACGGGCTACATTTGCAGGCAATGTTCATGCTCTTGGCGATGTTGGTCTGCGCCGTGGTGCTGACCTCCTGTGAGAAAGACGAACTCGACATCAGGCAGAATTACCCTTTTGAGATACAGGTGATGCCTGTACCCAAAGAGGTAGCGAACAGACAGACCGTTGAAATACGGATTACCGTTCAGCGGTCGGGCAATTTCAGCAATGCGAAATACTTTATCCGCTATTTCCAGTTTGACGGACAGGGGGCATTGCGCTATTACAGCGAACCGCCGTATATGCCCAATGACCTGTACATATTGCCAAAGACACAATTTAGGCTGTATTACACCTCGCAATCCACCGTATCACAGTCATTTGATATTTGGATTTCAGACAATTTCGGGAACGAAAAGCAATTCAGCTTTCAGTTTAACAGTATGGATTGACACTATAAATCCTGTCCGATGTGGACAGGATTTTTTCATTTTTGAAGTCTCTTATTTCCATGTTTTTTAGTAAATTCAAACAGTAGAAACAAATAGCTTATCGTTATGACTTCATCATTGGTAATAGGTATAATATTTTTGGTTTTGGGCTTGGGTCTGCGTTATTGGATTAACCGTAGGAAGTTTACAGGCGAAGCCCTATGGGAGCTGAGGGCTTTTCAAGCTATGAAAAATCAGTTGCCATTAAGTTTATGGAACGTGTCGGCAAATGGATAGCCTATGCTTTGATTATTTTTGGAGTATTGTCGTTATGGGTATATTCACGAGAGAAAAAAGAAACGACATCGCCAACGACTGAAATACAAAGCCCTCGATAGGCTTAATATATAAAATTAGATATAGTAGAATTAAATAATCGCATAACCTTTACCGTCTTTATGGAAGCACCATTAACACTAAGAAGACCTGCAAATTGGCAGGATTTTGAAACGCTTTGCAAGAAATTGTGGGGAGAAATTTGGAACTGTCCTGAAACAAAAAAGAATGGTCGTAATGGTCAGGAACAACATGGGGTAGACGTATATGGTGTTCCGTTCGGTGAAGACAGATATTATGGAGTACAGTGTAAAGGTAAAGATGAATACACCCATAAGCAATTCACGAAAGCAGAAATCATTGATGAGATTGAAAAAGTACAAAAGTTTCAACCAGCTCTTAAAAAACTCTATTTCGCAACAACTGCTGTTAAAGATGCAGGAATAGAAGAATTTATCAGGACTAAAAATCTTGAGAATATAACAAAAGGTTTGTTCGAAATCCACATTTTTGCTTGGGAAGATATCGTTGACCTTATAGATGAAAACAGACAGACCCATGATTGGTATGTGAAAAGCCAAAACTTCAAAAGCAATAAAAATGTTAAGATAACTTTCCAAGATGGGTTGACGGAATTGGTACTAAATCCAAAGTATAAGAAGACTATAACGAATTACAAACAGAAAATTGTACCTGAGTTACCTTATGGTGACCCTTTAAGTTTTTTCCATCGACAACAGCAAAATTTATATGCTACACCGCTAATTCTTTCTACTCCATCATACGCTACACAGGTCAATTTGAGTTATTGTAAACTATATTTTCAAGTTCATAATATTGGTCTTGACCCCATAGAGGAATTTAAGGTATTTTTTGATTTTGAAGGTGAAGTGATAGACCTCAAGGAAAGTAATGAAACAAAAGGGTTGAGAGAACTTACTATCATCGGGCATTACGTTTCTGACGTTATCCTTTGGACTGACCCCATGTCTGGTAAAGTAGTGCCAAAACGAACAATTTTAGTTGGTGATGATAGCTTTTCTTCAAATGATTTCTTTATAAAACCTGCCCCAAAAGAGTGTGACATATTGGTAAATTGGAAATTAGTTTCTAAAGATTTCAAAGATGAAGGAACGCTAAGGCTTATCGTTAAGCCGGACTTTGATATTGCGTACAAAGACGTTCTTGTCGAAGACCCTTTAAAAACCAACACTACAGTTGATAGTGGCTTTCAGGAAGTAATCATTGAAAAAGAATAGTCCGATACGATAACTGAAAACGCAGACTTACGAATATTTTATAGTTTGTTCGGCTTTTTAGTTTGTAAACTCCCAAAATCAAAGTTCTGATATTGTGTAGGAAAATCTACATTGTTATCTTTGCTTTCAGAAAATATAAAAATCTTAAAGTGTTTTTGCTTTAAGTCTCGATACTAAAAACTGGTAATTTTTAAACCCCGAGACAATAAGTAAGGACGCTCACGTTATGGCGTGGGCGCTCGCTTATTCGGGGTCAGGCGTACCAGTGCCTTAGTATCGGTAAGTGTAGTTGCCTGCGCTTTTTTTGTTGCAGGCACTCCATACAAAATAAAAACTACGTCAATATGGAGACTAAGGACATAAACCGAACTACCGTTGGATTTATCAATGATAAAAGCCCAATAATGGATTTAATAAATAACGACCTCATTGCTTCCGGTGTGGATGTTATATTTCGCTCTGAGAATATTATGGAGGGGAATAATCAGCTATCCTCATTAAAAACGCACCCCGATATTTGCATCATCGACCTTGATTTTTTTGATAGAAATGTCATGAAGCAACTACGGGAATTAAGAAGTCAATACCCTACAATGAAATTAATTGCCCACAGTGATATGGACGACGAAAAAGTCCTAAAACAACTTTTTGGGCTTGACTTTTCAAAATATGTATTGATTGGCGAGGATATAAAAAAAGCCATTGACGGTGTGGTCAATGGCAGGTGAGTTCTTTTAGTAGTAGAAATTAGAATAGTAAAATCAAGAGTTATTTCAGAGGCTACACAAACCTTATAACTATGTTTTTTTACATCTCTATCATGCCATCATATAAAATTGCACTAAAATAGCAGGTTAGATTTTTCGATATTTTTTCAAAAATATTCGGAATTAAATAAGAGATATTCTCTACGGTCAATTCGCTATTTCTGTTAAACCCATGATATTGATGTAGGTATAGTACTATGTCAAATTGTTCTGAGTAGTCAAGTTTTTCAAAAGGATTTTCTTCTATATAGTTGTGAAAATCAGACAAATGAATAAAAGCACAACCAAATTTATATACATATTGAATATATCCTTTTAGTTCAGTTGATTTCTCTACCATATCCCTATATGTCACGTACTTAATTTTGTTATTAGGCGTTAATATACTCCATTTCTCTCCAAGTAAGGTCTGGTTCATTAATCTTTCTCGTTCATGAAAATCAGAAATTCTTCCCAAGTACATAACTCTGATGAAAGAATCCAATTCTTGCCTTAATATCGCTATGCAATTTCCGATAAGATTTTGGTCAAACAGAAGCATGATAGCTTTTTCATTCTCTTCACTTCTTTTTTGTATTAACGCTATATATTTTTGTTTTATATCAGACATAATTATTCAAAACAGGTTATTAGGATTGTTTGTTAAAAATAACGAAATCACAACTATTTTTCCTTTGTCCAACCAACGTATTGTCGTTTAAGATATATAGTTGAAAATAATGAATTGTTCTATTTCCATTTATTTGGTTGATTAAAAAATAATCCCCATAAAGAGTAATTCCCATAGGTATTTTGTTGCGTTTTTCTCCTTCTTGTAGATAACAATTAATGTATTCTCCCTCCTTTACAAATTCAAGAATTCCACTTTGAGTATTATTGTTTAGCCCCCATTCTCCTTTCCAAACTCCTACAATGTTAATCATTCTTTGCTTTTGCTTCTGTGTCGGCAAATTATAATATCCGATTTGAGCATCTTCTATTGTTGGATAAATATCCATTCCATAAGTTACTCCGGTACAAACATCTTCAAATCGACTGTAAGCAGAAACTACAGAGATATTTTCCTTGACAGATTCGCCATAGAGTTCAAATAAAACAAAACCTATACTATCAATTATTTTAAAAGCATCTTCTTTAGCCTCTTGGCTACTTTTTTTAACATGGACATAAGAACTCCCTTTGCTCCAAACAAATTCTATATTTTCTAAAACTTTTTGGCTAAAAGTTTCAAATTCGTCAAATGGAACGGACTTGAATATTTTAAAAAATCTATTTAGATTTTCTTCTTTCTTTGTATTTGGTAACTTAAGGTGGTAGTAATTGTCATTTTTTAGTTCAAATGACGATTTAATAAAATTTGTATTCCTATCAGCAGGATTTGTATCGATAATCTTGGCAACTATTTCATTCTGAAACTTAGATTTCTCTATCCTTTTGGGTAGTATAAGAAATTGTTTAAGAGTATTAAAACTGGGACTGTGTTTGTCTTCTATTGTTAAATCGCCAAAGGGATGTGTTTGCTTTGATAATTCTTCGTAACAAATCACTTCACATATACTTCTGGAAATATTAATTGAAGCCTCGTAAAATCCATCTCTAAAAAGCATTTTTGCTTGAATGTAAAATGAGATTGGTAAAACATCCTGAAAATATTGAGCCTTAGATATATTTAACCATCTGTTAACTTTATCCTCTAAGTTTTCAGAATATTGATTTTTTAAATCATTTTTTAGTCGTTCATACGTACATTCAAATGCTTGTTGAAAAAAAACATCTTCTTTTCTTTTTTTCGCGAAATCCTTTATTTTGAAAAGCTCCTCGTAGTCTGAAATAATTTGCATAGTTGTGAGTTACGGTTTAGAGATATAAAACTAATTTACCGATTATGGAGGGAGATTGTACTATCTCGACAAGCTTAAACCTATTCTATCATTGTCGATATAGATATAATCGCTTTGCTCGTTACTTTCGAACAAAAAAGGTTTGGTATCATTCGATATTCCTGTTTCAGAATATTCTCTGATTCTATATGGAATAATTAATTTTGGTTTTAAAAAGTGAAAAAACTCCAATTCCCACATTCCTCTAAATGGGAATCCATCGAAAAAGAATTTTTCATAATTTCTTCTAGATAATCCTACTTCATAAAATCTTTCTCCTTGAATTTCAGTTTCTTCAAAATCAAAAACGTTGGAATTTAAAAATTCTGAAATGCCTTTGTAGTAATTGCGTGATAATATTCCCAAAGATGTATTATCGTACTCTATATTGTCATTAAATGGGTCATGGTAATTACAGGTAACCTTATTAAATAAATTATACGAAACGCAGGCAATCGAAAAATTGACTGGAATGGGGCCAGTCTGGGATTGGGCTTTATGAACGGTCATATTACCCGAATTAGGTTGGTGTCTGCCTTTCGCCTCAATTGCAAACATGGAATTCTGGGTATATGCAATTAGGTCAGGTCTTTGTCCTTTTAGTTTATGCCCTTGAATCCGCATTGCGGATTCATAATTAACAGTAAACAGTGAATTGTCGATTTTTTTGGAAAGAAAGTCTGCAATTGCTTTTCCTGCTAAATTAGAAAATTGAGCTTTCTCGGTAGGGTCTGAAATGGCAATTGGGGGTTCGGAAAACCTGTCAGAATTAAATGCTCTTCTTTGCATGTAATAACTATAATGTAATAACATGCCTATAGTTCTGAACAACTTCTGTGGAGAGGGAGAGTAAGCCTGTCCGGCAATCGCTAAGTGTTTTATAAAAGCTAATTTCGATATTCTAAAATTTCGAGTATGACTTTCTCCATTACTGTCAATATGATGGGTTGATATATTCATTCGGACTTTTTTGATGTTTTCTCTGACTTCAAATTTAATGAATTAAAGCCTTGTGTAGAAAGCACTCAACCAACACAATAAATGGGATGGTGAATATCCCACAAATCTGTTGCAACCTATTTGGAAAATGCACGTGTAGGAACGGGGAAGAGGATGCATTTAACAAATGGGTTGTTCTGCTTTCCACGAACAAGACTGTTCCGATCTGTGGAGGATCTGTCTTGTTTGCCCGTCCGAATTTTCAAAACCATAGTTTACCCCTATTAATATTCTTCTATGATACGAACAATCTTATAGTCTTCTAATGTAAATATTATCTGTCCATATTTTTGTGTTTGTTTTATTTCTGGGTCGTCAGAGATAGGAAAATACTTTACGCCGATTGTCACTATAGGTAAATTGAAATTCCATGATGGCCTGATTGTAAAGTCTCTGGAACATAAAGACTGTGTTGCAGAATTAATATATTCTTTCATTCCGTCAATTCCATTCGCCGAGAAAATCGTTTGCCAATTCTTACGTTTCTCAAAGACAATGTTCTCACTCATATTTTTCAAAATTTCCTTTTCATTGAAACTATTGCAAGCTTTAATGAAATTCCTAATAATTTTGCGAGGTATTTTCTGTATCTCCCGGATTTCTTTCCGTTTGTTTTCAAGATACACGCTGAAATCGGTATCTACCAATACATGCATTTTATTGTACCCCGCATGAAAGGCATCCAAAGGCGTTTGATAGAGCTTGTCTTTCAAGATTTCTGCATTGTTGTTTTCATTCTTAGCCCTAAATTCATTTAATAGCAAAAATCCCTGTTCGTTTGTTGCTTTATTGATACCGCCTGTAATGTTCACATAGTAATCCTGTTCTGTTTCTTCAAACAAGACCTTGATTATCGGGTTAAATTTTTGAGGTTTGTCCTTTGACTTCTTTACAAGATACTTTGTTTCGTTTAGAGGGTTCTCAATCGGTCTTCCCCAACCGTCAGTAGAAAACTCCGATTGATATCTGGATATTTCAATTCTAATTTCTTTTTTTCCTCTTTCAAGGTATGATGTGAATTCATATCCTGAGAAACATTCGAGGATAGCCTTGTCCAATTCCCACTCCTCATAATCACTCGAGAAACTAATTTGATAGCTCAATTCATATTCACGGATATATACCGGAAACTGAATTTTACTCTCGACAATTTTTTGCTGTATCTGTTCTATATCAGACTTCCGATTTACTGTTATTTCGATTTGAGTTTCTATCATTGGTTGAATGTTATTTGTTCAACCGCCTATAAGCAGTTTCTTATTATTTCTATTTCTTCGATTTTCAGAACTTTTGTTTTGATGTTTAGTTTTTCAAATGTCTTTTCAGCTTTATACTTGCATCTATCATCATTTGTTAGGAAGAAGTCGAAATGGGATGCGTAAAAAGTATGTAATGCATCGTCAAACATATTATTGAAATGCCCGTCACTTTTATATCCAGCAAAATCGTATTTGAAAAAAATATCAAGTACTTTGGAATACATTATATTATCACTTGTTTTGTTATTTGGGGTATAAGCATCAAAAATATCCATAAGTTCCAAATGCTTTGGAGTATCTTTTAAGTTCGTTTGAACAGATTTTATAATTTCTTTGTTGTTTTTTACTCGGTTCAAACTATTCAATAGTTTGCTTCTAAATGACTTATACAATCCGTAGTCAGATTTTAATCGAGACTGAAAATTGAAAATATCCGCTTGTAAAGCGTATTGCGTATTGTGGATTTTTGAAAGTGGAAACATTATTCCCCAAAATTGCTCCGCAGAATATCCTTTTTTAAATTCCAGTGGAAGTGGTATGAGCTTGTAAAGAGCTACTGTACTCTTTAATAAAGGTTCGTCCTCGAATAATTCTTCATATGTATTTGGTTCAAACTCCCAATCAGTTAACTTTTCATCGAAGAAATCTCGAATTTCTCTATAGTGCCAAGTGACATCATTTTGTCCCCAATATTGACATATACACAGATTATTGGTATACAATTTTATATTTTCCAAATGTCCATCAATAAAACTTGGGTTCTTCTGATAGCCTCGAAACAAATCGTTGAGATGGGCATTTGAATAGGCAGTAGTAAGCGTTTTATCCAATAGCATACTGGATAGTTCTTTATAGTGTGGTTTTTCTACCTCATCAAGTCGGTCTATTTTTTCTAATCTATCGAAAATATTTAAGTCAATGTATGCTTTCATTTAGGTCTCCTATATAATCTTTTTCAACACAACGGTTGTTTCAATACTACAAATTTAAAGAATTAGAGACTTTCTTTATCAGTAAGTAAAGCCAAGTTCATCAATTACGATAGTCGGTTTCTTTGCTACTTTCTTTTCCGTCTCAACTCACGAAAGAAAGTAGTCTAATCCGAATACAACCTGTTTGAGAAATGCAGGTAAGGAACGGCGAACCGGAAGCATTTAACAAAGGGGTTGTTCCGCTTACCGCAAAAAAGACTGTTCCGACCAGGGGAGGATCTGTCTTTTTTGCCCTTCCGAATTTAATAAAAATGGGAACGGCGCACCGTTCCCGAAAATTGTATCTACGAATTATAAAATACATGACCGCTATCGCTCCAATAGTCACCGCAAAACAGGTCACGCGCATAAGCTTCATAATCGAAGTACGTTTTTGCAAATTCGGGCAAGTCCATTTGCTCTACCTGTTCATAGGCAAAATCTTCCTCGTCCTTGTATTCCCCTATATAGTCATCGTCAAAGTCGCTTATTAGGTCGTTAATATCGCCCTCGGACAGCTTACGGTGCCCGTTGTCGCACCATATTAGAAATGCCTCTTTTCGGGTTTCGTCCATATCTTCCAAAGCCTCCAAAACATCAAATATGCTATCGCTTATCCAACATTCGCCGATTGAGCCGTTCGGGATATTCTCGTAATCTTGGAACATAAATTCGGGGTCTTCCTCGTTATCGTGTAGCTCCCTGCAAGCATCGTAAAATTCTTCCTTGTCCGCATAATCGGATAGCTTTAGCCATTTCCCGAAGATTGAACCGTCATTATATTTTCCGTATGTGCCGACATACACGCTTGCTTCCGATGTGTTTATTTGATGTGTCATTTCTTTACAGTTTTGATTTTTTTTTTTTGATTTATTCGGCAATGAGAGGTGGTGCTGTTGTTTTGTTTCAATACCATTTCCAATGCTTATATTCCTCATGCCTGACATTTTTTTTATTCGTGTAAAGAGCCGGAGTATGCTGTGTTTCGTTTCGGGAGCAGTTTAGGTTAGTGTTTAGGATGCACAAGGTTTTGGAAAACAAATACTACCCAACGGGTGGAGATTTTTTTTCAAACTTGCATGACCTTTTGCCTCCGTTAAGAACACGTCCAACCTTTGCTCCATGAAACGTGAACAACAGGCATACTGGCTTTCGGGTAAAACCAATCGTGGAAGTAATGAGGATAGCATTGCCGAAATGGTTCTAAACAGGCAGACTATGCCAAGTAATTCAACCCAAAGACACAATCCAATATCCACTCCATCAGTGCAATAAGTTTGTCTGTGCGGATTAATCCGTGTGGTTAACAGGCAAAAATCAGTTGAAGATGGAGAAAGAAAAAGCGAACGATTTAACACCCGAAAGAGTTGTGCAAATCTTGAAAAAGAAAGGAACAGAGGTCGATTTAGAGGAAGCAAAAACCATCTTGGAGTTTGTCAAAAAGATAGCTGACATTGCAGTTAACCAGTATCTACGAGGAAAACTTTAACCTAATGAACAAGGAAAACTGTTGTGATGAGAAAGGCAGATTTATACATACGTGTATCGACAGACGAGCAAGCGGACAAGGGATATTCGCAACGTGACCAAGAAGACCGATTAAGAAAATATTGTGAGATAAAAGGCATTCCGGTAAGGGATGTTTACATAGAAGACCATTCGGCAAAATCTTTCAAACGTCCAGAGTGGCAGAAATATTTATCCAACCTGCGTAAAACAAAAAACAACAAAGCGGGGTCAATAATATTATTTACCAAATGGGATAGGTTCAGTAGGAACGCAGGGGATGCATACCAAATGATTAACCAGTTACGGACACATGGCGTTGAGCCTATGGCAATAGAACAGCCCTTAGACCTTACCATTCCCGAAAATAAAATCATGCTTGCGTTCTATCTCGCTTCACCGGAAGTTGAGAACGACAGGCGTGCATTAAATGTCTTTCACGGAATGCGCAGGGCGAAAAAAGAGGGGCGGTATATGGGTACTGCTCCATTGGGATATGCCAATAAGATAACAGAGGGCAAAAAGAAGTTCATTGCACCCCATGATTTTGAAGCACCGCTTTTAAAATGGGCGTTTGAACAAATCGTTTCCAATAACTTCAATACCGAACAGATATGGAAAATGGTTCGGGATAAAGCCGATGGAAAGGGTCGGTTCAGCAAAAATAACTTTTGGGTAGCCGTCCGAAACCCCTTGTACTGTGGCAAAATATTCATTCCTCCGTACAAAGAGGAAAAGGGATATTTTGTCAAAGGACAGCATGAGCCATTAATCAGCGAAAAGACGTTTGCGGATGTACAGGATATTCTCGATGGGAGAAAGAGGGTTGTAAAGCCTAAAATCGTGGCTATGGACAATCTACCGCTTAGAGGGTTTATTAAATGCCCTAACCCTAATTGTAATAGGATGCTCACTGGGAGTGCCTCAAAGGGCAAGATGGGCAATTACTATTACTACTACCATTGCACTTCCTCCTGCGGAGTACGGTTCAAAGCCGAAACCGCCAATGAGGCTTTCTTAAAACAGTTACGGTATATGTCGCCAAAAGAGGGCATGGTCGATGTTTTTATCGAAGCCTTTATAAAAGACTTCAATAACAAAACCAAAGCCCAAAACACCGAACGTGCAAATATCATAGGTGAGATTGATGCGTTGAACAAACGCTATCAAAATGCGCTTTTAAAAAATGCCGATGGAGAAATGGCAGATGAAGATTTCCAAGAAATAAAGAAATTGACCAAAGGAAAGATTGAGGTTTTGGAAAGAAGATTAAACGACTTGGCAGTAGTCGGAACGGAGATAAAAGATTTGGTAGCCTCTACCTTAAAAAAGGTTGCAAACATTGATAGACGCTATGAAAACGGCGATATTGAAGAAAAAAGGCTTATAGTGAGTTCGATGTTCCCCGAATTTTTGGAATTTGACGGAACACAACATCGAACTCCGAGGCTAAATTCTGCGATTGCTCTTATCTATCAGAATAACAGTAAGTTACAAGGTAAAAAAAATGGGACAAGTCTTTCTTTTTTAGACTTGTCCCAAGAGGTGATCCCGCTGGGATTCGAACCCAGGACCACTACATTAAAAGTGTAATGCTCTACCAGCTGAGCTACGGAATCATTACTTCGCTTTTGAAGTTTCCTTCGTTTGTTTGAAGTGATGCAAAGGTAGAAAAATCATGTATTCACTCCAAATTATTTGGCGGAAAATTCCCTGGGTATGAAATAAATCATTGTTTATCAGTTCGAAAAAATGTGATTTATTTTTAGAATGATAGTCCGTAGAGCTGTAGACGACCTATCTTAAGCAAAACAACATTCTCTTTGCACCATTAATATCGTCCAATATGATGACTTTGCTAAAACCTTGAGCTTGCACAACATTTTTTGTTTCTTCTGCAAGGTATTGATTGATCTCAAAGTATAAGGCACCGCCCTGCGATAAATGTACGGCTGCAAAGGCAGCGATCTCCCGATAGAAAATCAGAGGATCTGTTTCCTTTACAAACAGAGCACCGTGCGGTTCATGGTCGAGTACCTGCACACTCATCTCTTTCTTTTCCGCTGGGGTGATGTATGGCGGATTGCTGACGATCACATCATAGGTCGCTTTTTTACTCTCAAAGTTTCGCCAGTCTAAAATATCGACAGTTGTAAAACAGACTTGAGCATTCAGCTTCGTGGCGTTACGCTTAGCCACTGCCAGAGCCTCCGAGGAGATATCCATTCCTTCTACCGAAGCTGTGGAGATTAATTTCGCCAGGCTAATGGCAATACACCCACTGCCGGTTCCGATGTCCAATATGTGCGGGCATTTCCTGTCTTTCTCTTGATGGATTAAGAGATGAACTAATTCCTCCGTTTCAGGACGGGGTATCAGCGTATGCTCATTTACCTCAAAGTCGAATCCGTAAAATGGTGCATGCCCCAGGATGTGTTGTATCGGAATTTGTTTTCGCAATGAATCCATTACATCATTCATTCTTCCAATGAATGAGTTGTTTACCTCTTGCTGCAAATCTACCTGTGCTTTAAGCCTCGAAATAGATAAGATTTCGTCTACCACAATGTAAAAAAGGCTATCGATCTCTTCGGCAGGATAGTATGCATGGAGTTCTTTGTGGAACTCTATGCGGAAGGTGTGTAGCGTTTGCATATGCAAAGGTACGAAAGCCGATTCTTTTATTATTTATTGGCGCGTATTTGATAGCTTTGCAGTATGATAAGGGATGAGTTATACATGCATCGATGCCTACAGCTGGCCGAAATGGGAGCTGGCACGGTGAGCCCTAATCCGATGGTTGGAGCGGTAGTCGTACACGATCAGCAGATTATTGGTGAAGGCTACACATCGCCTTATGGAGGCCCGCACGCCGAAGTCAATGCTATTCGGGAAGTAATCGCTAACTATGGCGAAATTGATGGCGAGCGTATGCTCAAAAGTAGTACTATCTATGTGAGCCTGGAGCCTTGCGCGCATCAAGGCAAAACACCTCCTTGTGCTGATATGTTGGCGCGTTATCAACTCCAAAAAGTGGTCATTGCCTGCCAGGATCCATTTGCAAAAGTCAACGGTGCAGGAATTCGAAAGTTGAAAGAGGCGGGGATAGAAGTGATCGTTGGTGTGCTGGAAGAGGAAGCACAATGGGTGAATAGGAGGTTTTTCACGCGATTAGCGCAGCATCGGCCGTACGTGATCCTGAAGTGGGCGCAGACAAAAAATGGTTTTTTTGCGCCAGCAGAAGCCGAACAACGCTGGATTTCTAATGCAGCAAGTAAACAGTTGGTGCACAAATGGCGTGCAGAAGAAGATGCAATTTTAGTTGGAACACGAACCGCCTTGGTGGATAATCCTTCTTTGACCGTGAGAGAATGGACAGGACGCGATCCGAAAAGAGTAGTCATTGATAAAAATTTGGCCATAGCGCAAGATGCCTCAGTATATAGTACGGATACTGATACCTTTGTGTTTAATGCGCTGAAAACAGACTGGACCAACCACATCAAATACATCGAGTTAGAAAACTTTGACTTGTATTTACCTCAAAATATACTGTATCAACTGCATTTAATGGATATCCAGTCAATCATCATTGAAGGAGGTGCAAAAACACTTCAGCTGTTTATTGATGCTGGCCTATGGGATGAGGCTCGGATATTTACTTCAGATGCTCAATGGCAAAGTGGGGCATTTTCACCAAAATTTCAGGGTAAAAAGAGGCAGCATCTTTCCGTAGGAAGTGATGCATTAGATATATACACTAAAGATTAAAAAAATTCTCTATAAATAATTTTATTAACTTTAAAGGTGAATTATCCTGAGGAGCTAATACAAATGATTTGGAAGTGTCGGGTTTATGCTAAGCTAGATCTCAGGTGTCTCCATGGTGAGCCCGTTCGGGTGCTAGACCCGGGCATACATAATCACAATGCAGGACCGGATTTTGTTCAGGCAAAATTGATAATCGCTGAGATAACCTGGGTTGGGCACGTAGAGATGCACTGGCATGCAAAAAGCTGGTATACACATCAACATCAGAAAAATGATCAGTACGACAATGTCATTCTTCACGTAGTTTGGGAAGGTGAGTGCGATATCAAACGAAAAGATGGCAGCGTCATCCCTACATTACAACTTAAGAATTACCTAGCCTCTACTGTACTTCCCTTATACTACAACATAATCCAAGCAAAGACTTGGGTGCCCTGTGCTAATCAACTTGAAAACGTACCGGCGCACATTAAGATTCAGGTTCTGGATCGACTGATCAAAAATCGGATGGAAGTTAGAGCAAAGGAGATATCTAATGTGTTGGGGCGTTATGCAAATGATTGGGAGAGGGTTGCAAGGTATTTGTTTGTGACCTCTTTCGGGACGAAGGTAAATAAGCAAGCATTTTCACGATTGATGGATTCTTTACCTTCTAATATATTAGATCGTTATCTGCATAAAGAAGTGGAAATGGAGTCTTTACTCTTTGGGCAGGCTGGTCTGTTGAAGCAAGATCTGGCAGATTCTTATTACACGATGCTTAAGCATACCTATTCGTATCTTCAGCAACTTCACCAATTGACACCCATGGAGTCAAGAGAATGGTTATTCTCGAGAATGCGTCCGGCTAACTTCCCGACTTTACGTATTGCCCAACTCGCAGCTGTATTTACGCAGTTTAGTCGGTTATGTCATCTAATCATATCAGCACGAGATTTTCGCGAGTTGCAGCAGTATTTGGCAACGCTTAGTACATCGGCTTATTGGTCTACTCATTATCGATTTGGCACCATCACCAAAGTGAGAGAAACAGGGCTTACACCGTCTTTCCTAGATCATATAGCGATCAATTGTTTTGCTCCGTTGCTATACGCTTATGGACAGCATCAGGGCGATGAGAATTTGCAGGAACGCGCTTTAGATTGGCTCCATCAGATACCAGCAGAACGCAATACGATTACAGCACACTTTGGGCAGTTTGGGCTGTTGGCACAACATGCAGGAGATAGCCAGGCTCAGCTTCAGTTACATCGTGAATACTGCGAGCCTAAGCAATGCCTCTCGTGTGCAATAGGAGTACACCTAATTAGGCGACCTTGATTTATAAGCTAAGAATTTCGCCTATTTCTTTAAAACCTTTATCGAAGGCGATGTCGGCAGCGGTAAGTCCTTGATCGGATCGCACGCTAATATCTACGCCATGCTCCAGAAGAATGATGATTATATCAATATTGCCATGCTGTGCGGCCAGGTGGAGCGGTGTAATGCTGCCATGTTGAATTACATTTACCTCTGCGCCCGCTTCGATTAATAGCTTCGTAATAGCCGTATCATTGGCACTAAGGGCAGCATGTATTGGAAATACATGATAACCATTTTGTGATGCGATGTTTGGATCCGCATGATGTCGCAATAGCAGTCTCACCACAGATTCATTCCCAAAATGTGCCGCGATACCCAAAGGGGAGAAACCATTGGTAGATATTTCGTTTACAATATTGGGCTTCTGGTCAACCATTAATTCCAATTGTTCCAGATAGCCTAATGCGCATACCTCATGCACGCTTATATTCTTCAAGTATTTGAGGATTATATCTACTATCTGATTTTTGCGGTAGTAACACGCAAGCAATAGTGGTGATACATCGTGACTTGTTATTTCACCCAATAACTCCGGTTGTTTGGATAATAGCATGTCAAGATCTTGAAAATTCCCCGTTTCGACATATTCCTCTAAAATAATTATGCTCATGCCAAGAAAAATTTATTTTTTACGAAAAATTCAATTTATTGTTATTAAAATATATTTATGTTAATGTTTTCGTTTTTTTGTTGAAATAATATTATCAGTGCAACGATTGTTTATTATAAAAAATGTAATTCTAGATATAATATTTTTAACTAAAATCATGCTTTTTCAATTAAAAATGCAATGTGATATCGTCATTTATGTTGTTTGTTAATAGAAAATTGTTATTTTTGTTATGCCCCTCCCAAGGGCATGTTTTTCATAGGTAGATGTAGGGTCGATTAAGTTCTTATTCGGCCCTTTTTTTATATTTTTGACCTAAGATATACAAAAATTGAATAAATGAAAATAGTAGTTGCTATTACCGGAGCTAGCGGTTCTCTATATGCCAAGATCTTACTGGAAAGTTTGATGAAGCTCAAAGAAAGTGTGAGTGCCATCGGCGTCGTGATGTCGCAAAATGCAAAAGATGTATGGAAAGTGGAATTAGGTAACGAGTCGTATAAAGACTACGATGTTACTTTCTACGATCGGAATGATTTCTTCGCACCATTTGCATCAGGCTCTGCTGGTTATGATGCGATGATCATTTGTCCTTGCTCTATGGGTACGATGGCGCGTATTGCTCAGGGTATTTCCAACGACCTCACTACACGAGCTGCTGATGTGATGCTTAAAGAACGCCGCAAACTGATTTTAGTGGCGCGAGAGACACCTTATAGTTTGATTCACTTGAATAATATGACGACCATTACCCAAGCTGGAGGGATCATCTGTCCAGGTAGCCCGTCGTTCTACAGCAATCCACAGTCTTTCGAACAATTAATCAAAACCGTTACCGATCGCGTGCTTAGTTTAGCGGGCTTGCCTACCGATGGATATCAGTGGGGCAATTGATTTTCCCTTAGCTATCGGCAATTTGATACTATTTTGTACATTTGTTCTCCAATGACACTACTTAGATATTTGAAGTTGGAAAATCTACCTAAGTCCGTCCAGATCACTTCTGGAAGCTGTTTGATACGAAGATATCAAATGGAGAGTAAGTCATTATTTTTACATTACCTATTCACGTACACATATACATGGCTACTGTTCTAATTACTTCAGCAACATTGGTATTGCCGGGGCATGCTTATCACCTGTCGGAGGTTGACGTATTGCTTGAGGATGGCATCATCAATTCTATTGGTAATCAACAAACTAATAAGCAAGACAATTGGGAGGTGATCGATGCAAAAGGCAACTACATAGCACCTGGGTTTTTCGATCTGAATGCTAATTTTGGCGAACCAGGATTAGAAACTAAGGAAGATTTACAAACAGGTATCGCGGCTGCGGCTGCGGGAGGTTTCACTGGTATAGCGATCCATCCTAACACCAACCCTGCCATTTATACTCGATCAGAAGTTGCTTTGCTTATCAATGAAAGTCGCGGTGCATCGGTGGATGTATATCCGATCGGTGCCATAAGTAAAAAGCGGCAAGGGGAAGAGTTAGCCGAGCTATATGATATGAAATTAGCGGGAGCTTTAGCATTTAGTGATGGTGATCGTCCTGTGCAGCAAGCTGGTTTAATGAGTCGCGCGCTGCTTTATTCTAAAGGATTCGATGGCTTGATTATGTCATTCGCACAAGATGAGTCTATTGCTGGCGGCAATAAAATGAATGAGGGACCAGTAAGTACTTACCTTGGTATGAAGGGTATCCCTAACCTGGCAGAAGAGTTAATGATATCTCGTGATTTGAAATTAGCGGCGTATCACGATGCTAGAATTCACTTTTCAACGCTATCTACTGCCGAAGGTGTGGCCTTAATTCGTCAGGCAAAGCAAAATGGATTGCGTGTTAGCTGCGATGTGGCAGCACATCACTTGCTGTTAACCGATGAATCTGTACAGTCTTTCGATAGTAATTTTAAAGTTAGCCCGCCACTACGCACACAAACTGATGTCGATGCGCTACTTCAGGGTGTGCGAGATGGTGTAATTGATGCAGTGGTATCACAACACACGCCACATGAGGTCGAATTTAAGGAAGTTGAATTTCATATTGCCTCAGACGGGATCGCTTCCTTACAAACGGTACTGCCTACCTTGGTATCTGCAGGCCTGTCTGCCGAAGAGATTGTAACTGCATTGTCGATTCGATCGCGCGCCGCAGTTGGTGTAAAATTGCCTACTTTCGAACAAGGTGAAATTGCTAATTTTGTGCTGTTCGATCCGAATGGGAAATGGATTTTTGATAAAACAACCAATCGATCGAAAGCTTCGAACAGCCCTTGGTTTGGCCAAGAACTTCAAGGTAAAGTAGTGCTTACCGGAATGAATAAAATACTCACACGTCACACAAAATAATACATTGATATGGATGCAAATGTAAATAATGCCTTGCACAATGCTTTACAGTTTTATGGTACTGTAGAAGAGCAAGATTTTAAGACCATAGAATCAGAGCTGACCCTTACTTTTGATGCTGACCTTCCATTTATGGACAAAGTTTCCAAATTGGACGAAGCATTTGATAATAATCCTCGGTTTGAAGAATTACGAGAGTATGTATTTGATCTATTGATGATCAACTTCTTTTCAGAAGATGTACAGAAACTGGAAGAAGATTATCTGGATTCTGAAGAGTGGGAAGCTATTGAAGAAGATACATTGGATCGCGGTAGCGAATTGCTGAATGTATTACTTTATCTGCGAGAGTGTGAAGACGCTGAGGTAGAGCCATCTTTGGATGATTATCTAAAAGAATTTTTGTTGGTAGAAGAAGATGAGTTCCAGGATGAGCATCGCATTTATGAAGAGGTGATTAAGAACCAGATTTTGGTAGAAAGCAGCTTTGCGGAAATTGCTAAAGTAGCGGCTAAGATTGATGTAGAAGAAGAAATTAAAGATATGTTTTATCCATTGATGTCCTTTTTTGCAGAACCACGTCCTGATGAGGCTGCTATTACAGAATTTTTGGAACAAAGTGATCGCAAATCGTTAGATTTGGCTATTTACCAACTGATTATTCAATTCAACAACTAAAACTATTTTTATGGACAGTATACAGGTGGAATCAACCGATCTAAAGAAACAAGCCGCCATCTATGGCGTTATCCTGGGTGTAATAAGTTTCGTATTGGCCATTATCACGCTCATCATTGGTGCAAATGCGAGTGGCATCATGACGGTTTCTTTTGTGAGTATTTTATTGGTATACGTAGTGCCATTGGTGATTACTTGTCTTTTGGCCGTTCGACTCCGTCGCATGGTTGGCGGATATTGGGATTTCCGTACAGCCCTGAGTCATATCTTTATTATGTTGGCCGTATCGGTGGTATTATCTACCGTAGGTTCTAAGATTGTAAGTCGCGTCATGCCTTCTTTGGAAGAGCGTGCGATTGATAACATGATGAATAACTCCATTGAGTCGTTAGAATCGATGGGTTTTCCAGATGAACAGATTGACGCCACTGTAGAACAACTAGAATTGCAAAAAGAAGGTTTATACACATTTTCTTTTGTTAATCTGGTGCAAGCTTTAGCAGTATCGTTGATTATGTATTTTATTCTTGCCTTAATTTTGGCAGCCATTTTCAAAAAGGAGAAACCGATCTTTATTGATGTGCCCGCTGATAACGCGCATCCTTGGCAAGATCCACAAGAGCCTAAAAATTAGGTGCTTGTTTCGTTCTGTCTATACAATTTATTCTGCTAGATGTTAAATCCTGTGCGCGTAGATATTTCGGTGGTTGTACCACTATATAATGAAGAAGAATCCTTGCCGGAACTTACGGCTTGGATCGACAGAGTCATGGTGCAGCATCATTATGCGTACGAAATTATTCTGATCGACGATGGGAGTACAGACCGATCATGGAAAACGATCACACAGCTGAAAGAAGTGAACCCAAACATTACCGGTATTCGGTTCCGTCGTAACTATGGTAAGTCAGCAGCGCTGAATGTGGGCTTTGCCGCCGCAGAAGGAGAGGTAGTCATTACGATGGATGCAGATCTGCAAGACAGTCCGGATGAGATTCCCGAGCTGTACGATCGTATTACCAAAGGTGCAGACCTGGTATCCGGTTGGAAACAAAAGCGTCACGATCCTCCCTCCAAGACCATTCCTACCAAATTGTTCAACGCTGTTACGCGCAAAATGTCGGGTATACATAATCTCCACGACTTTAATTGCGGCCTAAAAGCCTATCGTAAAGAGGTAGTGAAGAGCATTGAGGTTTATGGGGAAATGCATCGGTATATTCCGGTATTGGCAAAGTGGGCGGGATTTAGAAAAATTCAGGAGCAGATCGTGCAGCACTATCCGCGCAAATACGGTACAACCAAGTTTGGTCCAGGTCGCTTTATAAAAGGCTTTTTAGATCTGGCTTCTATCTTTTTTGTGGGTAAGTTTGCCAAACGACCTATGCACTTCTTCGGGCCGATTGGCGTGTTGAGCTTCTTGGTCGGGTTCGTTATCACACTGTACCTTATTTTCGATAAGTTAGCCAGCATTGCCAATTCCACGCCTTATCGAAACATCACCGATCAACCATTATTCTATCTATCATTGGTTGCGATTATTTTGGGAACTCAGTTATTTCTGACAGGATTTATAGCGGAGTTGGTATCCCGTAATGGATCCGATCGGAATAAATACCATATCGAACAAGTTATATAAATGTTCTTTTCTATCATTATACCACTTTACAATAGGCCGCAGGAGATCCATGAGCTGTTGCAATCATTAACGCAACAACAGTACCGTGACTTTGAGGTCATTGTGGTAGAGGACGGCTCTAGGATCCAGGCCAATGATATTGTGGAAGCGTTTAGTGATCGCCTAGATGTTCATTATTTCCTCACCGAAAACACAGGACAGGGTTTTGCCCGGAATTATGGATTCCAAAAGGCAAAAGGAGATTTTTTTATTGTGCTAGATTCTGATGTGATAGTACCTGTACACTATCTTCAAGAAGTAGCGGCAGGCCTGTTAGAGCAACAGTTGGATGCTTTTGGCGGTCCAGATGGTGCTCATGCTTCCTTCTCTAGTATGCAGAAAGCGATCAGTTATACTATGACTTCTCCACTTACCACGGGTGGGATACGCGGAAATAAAAAGCATATTGGTCCGTTTCATCCCCGCAGCTTCAACATGGGCATTTCTCGTGCGGTATGGGAACAGACTAAGGGCTTTCGACTTTCGAGACGTTCAGAAGATATTGAATTCAGTATCCGGATGATTGCCGAAGGCTTTCATGTAGGTTTGATTCCTAAAGCATTAGTGTACCATAAAAGAAGGACGGACCTATCTCAATTTTTTAGACAAACGTATCAGTTTGGTAAAGGCAGGATTGATATTTACAAGATCTATCCCACAGAGTTAAAATGGGTACATGCCTTGCCGGCAGGATTTGTTATTGGATTGGTGGCTATAGCCATGCTCACGTTACTCAACGTATTGACCTACGGTGGTATCACACTGTTTGTGCAAATTGCTTATCTAGGATATGCTTTATTGTTAATATATACCTTTGCCTTATTTGCACATGCGTTAAAAGCGACCAAAGATCTTTCCGTCGCGCTACAGTCCGTACCTGCTGCTTATGTGCAACTCGTAGCCTACGGATCAGGTTTTATTCAAAACTATATGGATAAAATCTGGTTTCAGAAATAAGGTCTGCGCTTTGATGTTACCGGAATCATTCTTAACTTGATAGACGGTAAAACGTGATCTGATGTGCTTATGAAATAAGAGCATATGACTTAACAGAGCATCCCGATTAGTTTATCAACAATAGATCAGCGTGCGAGAGCAAATTTTGCTATACATAACACAACAAATCGATCAATAATTTGAAAGTTACATTTTTAGGAACTGGTACCTCTCAAGGTGTGCCGATGATTGGTTGTCATTGTCATGTATGCTCATCGGAAGATAGTAAGGATAAACGTTTGCGTTCTTCCATATTAATCGCTTATGGTGGCCACCAAATTGTGGTAGATACTGGCCCGGATTTTCGGACACAAATGCTAAGAGAGAAAGTGCAGCGCCTCGATGCAGTGCTCATTACTCATTCGCACAAAGATCATATAGCCGGAATGGATGATGTACGGGCTTTCAATTACTTACAGCAGGAATCTATTCCTATTTTCGGTACTACGATCTCCCACGATGCGCTTCGCAGAGAGTTTTATTACGCCTTTTCCGACCATAAATATCCGGGTGTTCCGCAGTTGGAACTCCAGGAGATCGAAGCCGCAAAACCGTTCGATTTATTTGGTAAGCAGGTGACGCCCATAGAGGTCATGCATCATCGTATGCCTGTGATGGGCTTTCGGATTAATAACTTCGCCTACGTGACTGATGCAAAGACGATATCTGAAGAGTCATACAATTTATTGGATGGGGTGGAGGTGCTAGTGCTTAATGCATTACAGCGAGAACCGCATATTTCACATCTCACGCTAGAAGAAGCTTTAGCTGTGGTAGCTCGTGTGGCGCCAAAACAGACCTACCTTACGCATATCAGTCATCGTTTTGGCCGACATGCTGAGATACAGTCGGAGTTGCCTCCTCATGTATCTTTAGCATACGACGGTTTACAGATCGAAATCTAGTATATTTTATTAATTCAATACGACAGTAGGTGCAGCCGTATGCTCGACCTCATCGTGCTGTGCTAGCATGGTTTTGGAGGCTGTTTTGGTTTTTAGAATGGTACTGCTCGCCATGTAATTCTTATTGTTGGCATAGATGTAAAGCATAGAGCCCCCTTTAATGGTATTAATTACTGCTGCATTGATTTCCCGCGGTAACGCAGGGCAGCCATAAGAACGGCCTAATCTTCCCATGCTTTTTGCCAGATTAACGTTGCAGTAATCTGCGCCATGCATCACGATAGCGCGAGCACGAGCCTGATCATTGATTCCTTTTTCTAAACCATCCAGACGTAAAGAATAGCCATTGCCTCCCTGGTAAGTTTCGGCAGTAACATAGAAGCCTAATGAACTTTGAAAGGATCCGTGTTTATTAGAAAAATTAGTAGCATAGTTCTCACCAGTATTACGACCGTGAGCTACTACGGTATGATGGAGTAGTTTTTTATTTTTAAGATCGATTACGTACAACCGCTTTGCGGTAGACGGCAATGTAAAATCGATTACGGTGATTAGGTTCTTTTTGCTGCGGTGAGCCATAGACTCGTAACCATACATCGCTTCTTCAAAGGCTTGATAACTCAGGATACTATCTACATGCAAACTATCATACAAAGAACGAATTTGATCAAATGGATCAGGTTTTGCTACGTCTATGGCGGTTATTTGCTTATTAAATTGTTCAACATATCGGTCTTTAAAGCTGGCGAATGCAATAAAAATCATCGATACAAACGCCAAAATTCCAAAAAAAATCTTCCTCATAATCCCTTCTTCCCTTTTTTTAATCCCTTCTTCCCTTTTTTTATGAATTCACAAATCTAGTAATAAAGGTGTTACGAATATGTTAAATTATGTCAAACTACTCAATTACAATAATGAGAGACGATAAAGTTTTCGTCCAATCGTACACAAATTTGGCATGTGAAGACGCATTTCTAACACACATATGGGATCGAGGAACGGTTCCTAAGGACCAGCTATATTCCACAATTTTACCTTTGGGATTATTAACAGGCACACCGTGAATATAACCCCCATTACAGAATCTGGTCGCGTATGGCGCAAACCCCTGTATGCTTGAAGTACCATCCTTCAGGAACATCATTTTTTCCTTCTTTTCTTGTACTACATATACTCCCAAAGGTGTTTCCGTAGAAAATGGAGGTTTGTGCATACCACTGGTAGCCGGATTCATACTTAATACTTTCCAGGCACCTTTATCTGTCTTTTGGAATGTAGAGACATTTTGATTGGTGACATCTACCACCACTACACGGTCAAAAACAACCGTATCGCCTAAGGTTTTGACATACCTTTTCGGTACATCAAACTTACCCGGCAAGGAAATGCCTTCGATTTCCATCATATCTGTCGTATCGTTACTCGTCACAATCACCAGGTGGCCATCCCGACCATAAATCACCGGAGCATCGTGTTCCCCAGTAGCATATAATGGCACACCTTGCCAACGTTCCGTACCTAAAGAATCAGCTACCCGTTTGTAGGCATTCCTTTTCCAGTTCTTCACTAAAGGAGCTTCCTTATTTTTGTTTCGGTGATTTTGAAGCACCGCGTACTGGTGCGGCATGCGCTGAAAATTCTCCACATCTGCCAATCGTTCTTTGATTTTATCCCATTGAAATACTCTAACCGTATCCTCGTAAGGATAAGTATCTTCCAAGGTATGCTTGTCGTATTCCAGATCTTTAGTCAGGTTGATATCTGCTGCTGTTAATGGTTGTTTTCTGACTTCTTCTTCTGCGGCTTTCACCTGTGCCAAGGAATCTGCTGTCCTTTTTTCCGCATCGGATACCGCCTTTTCTTCCGCAGTTTTTTGCTGGCAGGAAAACAGCATGCTGATGGATAATAATGTGCAGAAGATAGCCTGAATTTTGTATAATTTTTTAACCATTTTATAGTTTTAAAGAAAGTGAGAAACCGTAGAAACAAAGCGGTAGACGGCATCTCTTGGAATATTTGTCTATGCAATGAAACAAAAAGCCGACCAATTTATTACGTGTTATTCGTATCTTGTTGCCACAAAATGATCTACCCGAAAAATAGTGTTTTATTGCAAGATTTAATTAGGCAGCGCAGCACTTATGAAATTTCATTGATTATCAGTGAGTTTGCTTCTTATGCTGAACGTAAAAATAACAATTTGATACGTTAAAATAGCGTTAATTTTCATTTAAACATACCATTCGAAGGTATTTTAACGTTTTGTAGATTGAATTGTAATAAAAACGTTACTTCTAAAGCACATCTATGCTAATAATGAAAAACAATTGGTTTCGACCACAATGGATTGCCGTACTTTTTAGTGCGATTTTTTTATTGGAAGGCTGTAGCCACAGCGAATCCAAAGAAAAGGAAAAAGGGGAGAAAGCTTTGGCTTTGCCTGTTTATGAGGTAAAGCGAAGTGATGCCGTAACTGTAAAAACATACCTTGGAACCATCGAAGGTAAGGTAAACGTCGAAGTTCGTCCGCAGGTAGAAGGCTTATTGCAGGAAATTTATATCGATGAAGGCGCCTATGTTCAGAAAGGGCAAAAATTATTTAGAGTTGATCAATCGGCCTATCAGGAAAGTTTGAACAATATGCTTGCCACTGCCGAAGTGGCAAAAGCACAATTAAAAAATGCCCAATTAGAAATCGATCGGCTTAAACCTTTAGTGGCCAACGATGTAATATCTGATGTGCGACTTTCGGCGGCACAATCGGATTATGAAGTAGCACAAGCCACCTTACAACAGGCTCAAGCGGCAGTGCGTAGTGCACAGATCAATAAAGATTTTACCGTAATTACGGCACCTGTGAGCGGATACATTGGTCGTATTCCTAAGCGTATTGGTAACCTGGTTACGAAAGGAGACAAAGAGCCTTTGACGTTCCTGTCGGATATTCAGGAGGTATATGTTTACTTCGCCATGAACGAATCAGATTTTCTTTATTTTTCCAAAGCACAGGCAAAAAAAGACAGTATAGCTGGCCGGGAGTATAATAGAAATAATAAACTGACTTTTCCTAAAGTAACGCTGATGCTTGCCGATGGCGAAGAGTACCCTATCAAAGGCGTCGTGGACGCGGTAAACGGACAGGTAGACCGGAGTACGGGGGCTATATCACTACGGGCGACCTTCATCAACCAAGATAATATCCTCCGTTCGGGAAGTAGTGGTACCCTTAAAATTGCAGAAGTAAAAGAAGCGGTATTGCAGGTGCCTCAGTTAGCGACCAATGAGTTGCAGGATCGTACGTTTGTCTATGTAGTAGATGGCTCCAATCAGGTACAACGTAAAAATGTAGTGGTCAGCGGTAAAAGTAAGGACAACTACATTATCTCCGAAGGAGTTGATGAAGGCGATCGCGTGGTGTTAAGCGGCTTTGATAAGCTGACCGACGGTTCCACAATCATTCCTATTCAGAAATAAGTAGGGAGGAGAATTCCTTGCTTTATTCTTTTACACTAACATCTATCTATGCTTAAAATATTTGTCGAACGTCCAGTACTAGCTACGGTGGTATCCATCGTATTAGTTATCCTCGGATTAGTAGGAATGAAATTATTGCCGGTTACGCGATTTCCGGAAATTGCACCACCGAGTGTGGTGGTGTCGCTAAGCTATCCTGGTGCAGATGCGGAAACCGTTGCTAAAAGCGTTTTGCTTCCCATAGAGGAAGCGATCAATGGTGTAGAGGATATGACGTACATCCGTTCTAATGCCTCCAATTCAGGTGCTGGAACCGTCACGGTGTTCTTCAAAACAGGCACCAACCCAGATGTGGCCTCCGTTAATGTACAAACGCGTATTTCACGGGCAATAAGCTCCATACCAGCGGAGGTAAACGAGGCGGGTATTACCACGATGCCGCGGCAGAGTGGCGTGATCATGACCATCAATCTGTACTCCGATCATCGTGACACCGTGTACGATGAAACTTTTCTACAAGCCTATGCACAGATCAATCTGATGCGCCCACTGTTGCGGGTAGATGGCGTAGCACAGGTATCTAGGTTAGGTGCACGCGATTATGCGATGCGTCTCTGGCTTAACCCAGAAAAGCTAGCCCTATACAATCTTGTTCCGCAAGATGTTATGAAAGCCATCAGCGATCAGAACTTTGAAATGGCGCCCGGCAAATTCGGTGAAACCTCCGAAGAGGTTTTCGAAACGGTGATCCGGCACAAGGGACGATTCTCCCAGCCCGAACAATTCGAAAATATGGTCATTAAGACCAATAACGATGGCTCTGTTTTATATTTAAAAGATCTGGCTCGTATTGAGTTTGGGGCAACCAACCTCAACTCGGATAATAAAGTAGATGGCAACCCTGGTTTAACACTGAATCTCACCCAAACCAGTGGCTCTAACGCCCATGACATCGATGTCGCTGTTCGTGAAGTGCTGGAAGAGCAGGCGCGCTCCTTTCCCAACGGGATTAAATATGAGATCACTTATTCGGTACGGGAGCAGATCGATGAGTCTATCAGTCAGGTGCAACACACCTTGTTTGAAGCCTTTATTCTGGTGTTTATCATTGTATTCATCTTCTTGCAAGACCTCCGCTCTACGCTAATTCCAGCTATTGCGATCCCGGTTTCTTTGGTCGGTACTTTCTTCTTCTTGCAGATGTTTGGCTTTTCGCTCAATGTACTTACCATGTTTGCCCTGGTGCTGGCCATTGGTATTGTGGTGGATGATGCCATTGTGGTCGTCGAGGCCATTCACCAGAAGATGCACAGCACCGGCCTAAAGCCGAAGGCGGCCACCATACGTACGATGTCGGAGATTACAGGAGCGATTTTATCTATTACGATGGTGATGGCTGCGGTGTTCTTGCCGGTAGGTTTTATGGAAGGTCCTGCCGGGATTTTTTATCGACAGTTTGCCTATACATTGGCCACCGCCATCTTAATTTCGGCACTCAATGCATTGACCTTAAGTCCGGCGCTATGTGCCTTGTTGCTGAAAGCTCCCAAACACGAAGATGCCGAAGGCGAGCACGCGAGTATAAAGAAGAATAAATTCGCGCAGTACCGAGACCGATTTTTCACCGCTTTCAATACCGCTTTTGATCGTTTTACAGAGAAATACATCGCTGCTGTGAAGTTTTTGATTACCCATAAAACTGTCGCTTGGGTGGGCTTAGCACTTATTAGTGTCATTGGATTGGTGCTGATGTCCCGCTCTCCGAAGAGTTTTATTCCGACCGAGGACGATGGTTTTATTACCTACAATCTGGCAATGCCTCCAGGAGCATCACTCGCGCGTACCACAGAGGTTTTGCGCAAGGCGGATAGTATCTTGCGCAAGCGCGAAGATGTCTTGGGTATGACGACCGTATCGGGTTTCAATGCCTTGGATGGTAGTGCTAGTCCGGCATTTGCCGCAGGCTATATCAATATGTTGCCGCATGCAGAACGCTTAGGGATTAAAGGAATTGAAGCCTTTATGGATACCATAAGGAAAGATCTTTCCCAGATTCATGAAGCACAATTTACCGTTTTTGCCCGTCCTACCGTCCAAGGTTTTGGTGATTTTGCAGGTACGGAATTGGTGTTGCAAGATCGTATGGGGGGTGATATCCGCGACTTCAATATGATTGCAGATACTTTTATCAATCAGCTCAATACCTTGCCGGAGATCGACAATGCCTACACTACCTTTAAATCGAATTTTCCTCAATATGAAGTCAATATCGATGTGGTGAAAGCAAAATCTTTAGGGGTAGATGTCCTGGATTTGATGTCGACCATTCGTTCGTATTATGCCCGTGTGCAGGCCGGAGATTTCAGCCGTTTTGGTAGGCAGTATCGCGTATATATCCAGTCGGATTTCGACTATCGGAAAGATCCTGAATCTTTCAATTCTATCTTTGTGCGTAATAAGGCAGGCGAGATGGTTCCTATCAATACCCTGCTTACCTTGGAGAAAGATGTGGGGCCCGAAACCATCACGCGGTACAACCTTTATAATGCGATTGCTGTCAATGCTACTCCGGCACCTGGTTACAGTTCGGGAGATGTGATGGAAGCTATTGAAGAATTGGCCGAAGCACAATTACCGGGCAACTATGGCTTCGAGTGGACGGGTATGAGTTTTGAGGAAAGCCAATCGGGCTCTCAAATGATTATGATCTTCGCGCTCAGTATACTCTTTGTTTACTTCTTGTTGGCCGCTCAATACGAAAGCTATATTCTGCCTTTTGCGGTGCTGCTTTCCATTCCGGTAGGTTTGGTGGGGGTGTATGCTACCATCGGCCTGGTGGGTTTGCAAAACAATATTTATGTACAGGTAGGTTTGATTATGCTCATTGGTTTGCTCGCTAAGAATGCCATTCTAATTATAGAATTTGCCGTACAGGAGCGTGATAAAGGATTGACGATTGTGGATGCGGCGATTATGGGAGCACGTCTGCGACTTCGCCCCATTTTAATGACCAGTTTGGCATTTGTGGCCGGTTTGGTGCCGCTGATGTGGTCGGTAGGTCCGTCTGCTATTGGCAACCATTCCATTAGTTTTAGTGCTGCCGGAGGAATGCTGTCCGGTGTCGCTTTTGGTATTTTTGTGATTCCGATGCTCTTTATCGTCTTCAAAACACTGGATGAGAAGGTAAGGGATAAATTTAAAGAAGAGGAGGACTAATCTATGCGTAATAAGTTACTATTTGCTTTGTTCGGTCTGGCGTTGGCGGCATTATTTGGTGTACAAGGGTGCAAGGTAGGGAAGAAATATGTACAACCTGAGCTGGATCTGCCAGAAACGTATCGCGGCGATACCATTGCTTACTTTGCCGATACGATCAGTATTGGCCGCATTGATTGGCGTACCTTTTTTCAGGACACGATACTTAAGGACTTGATCGACTCGGCATTGCTTAACAACAACGATATGCGGACGGCCTTGCTGAATATTGAGATTGCTGACCAGCAGGTTCGGCAAAATCGCGCCAACTTTTTACCTGCCGCAGAAGCACGCATCGCCAGTGCCAATCGGCAATGGCGCTCGCGCGATTTTATATCTGCTCCGCCGTCCAAGTACTATGGCGATGGTGGGCGGGAGCTGCCCGAAAACATGTATGTCTTGCTTTCGCAGTTTGGTACCGATGTAAGTTTTAGCTGGGAATTAGATATCTGGGGTAAGATCCGAAATCGACAAGATATGGTCGTGGCCGATTACCTGGAAACGCACGAAGCACGGAAAGCAGTGCAGACTAATTTGATTGCGCGGGTAGCGATGGGCTATTTCAACTTATTAATGCTAGATGCAAAAATTGAGGTGGCTAAGCGAAACGTACTGCTCAACGACAGTACCTTACAAATTATCAAATTGCAATACGCTGCCGGAGAGATTACTGCTTTAGCCATTCAGCAAACGGAATCGCAACGACTTCTAGCCGCGTCTCTGGTACCCGAACTGGAACAGGAGATTGCCTTACAGGAGAATGCATTGCGTGTGCTTGCTGGTGAGATGCCTAATCGTATTGTACGTGGGGCAAGCTTTGATGAATTGCTAGACGATGCCAACGAGATTTCGTTGGGTACGCCGGTCGAGGTGATTCGGAATCGTCCGGACATTCGCAGTGCCGAGCTGCAATTGATTGCTGCCAATGCCAATGCCAACGTACAACAGGCCATGCGTTACCCGGCGCTCACTATTGGTGGCACATTGGGGGTGAATGCGATGTTGCCAAAAAACTGGTTTAATATCCCCGGAGCTTTATTAGGTGGAATTGGAGGTGATCTCACGGCGCCTATCTTTCAAAACAGACAGTTGAAAACACAATATGAGATCGCGCGATTAGAACGTGATCAGGCCGAAATAGGATTACAACAAACCGTACTGGAGGCGATCGGTGAAGTATCGGATGCGGTGATTACGGTGGGTAAGCAACGGGAACAATTGGAATTTGCGCAGCAACGGGTGAGCAATTCCGCATTAGCGGTACGCAATGCAGGCTTGTTATTTAAGGGTGGCTATGCATCTTATCTAGAAGTAATCACTGCCCAGAGCAACGCGCTGGACAGTGATCTAGCTTTGGTAGAATTGCGTCAGCAATACCTGGCCTCTTATATTGATTTATACCGCTCCCTTGGTGGAGGCTGGCAATAAAATATTAATGAGTTGCGGTAGCTTGGAGTGCCATAGGCCATTCTGCAGCTTCCGCAATTTTTCTTGGAATATCGATGTTGTCCATTTTATGGTGAAAAAGATCGGCACCTACTCCGATCGCATAAATCGGGATATAAGCGGCAGAGTGATTGCCAGATGCCCAAGAAATGCTAGATGCTCTATTCAACGCTTTCACGGCTAGTGCTGCAATGCGGTCATCAATAGCATATAAACTTTTCTCCGTTTCGTTTTGGTGTTGTACAAAGCTTCGCGTGTAAGCTTCCTTAAGCTCGTTCTCCTCGGTTTCACTGATTTTTACGGCCTTCCATAGTCCGGTGTTTTCTTCCAATAACTGTTTTACCGCATCCCATGTTGCATTTGGATTAGCTTTCCTTAAATCAGAGATCTTTTTACTCAGGGCACCTTGCGATACCTTTTGATGTTGGATACGACTCAGCTGTAACGAGGAGCTACCATTGCCCAGCACCATGCCGCCTGTCTCATGATCAGCAGTTACCAGGATCAAAGTTTCCTCTGGATGTTGCTCGTAGAACCGGAATGCCTCTGCTACTGCCGCGTCAAAATCTTTGGTTTCCTGAATAGCAGTTGCGCCATCATTACTATGGCAAGCCCAATCAATCTTTCCGCCTTCCACCATCAAAAAGAAACCCTTATCGTTATCTTTCTGCAATGTCTGAATGGCGGAAGCGGTGATCTGTTGCAAGGTCAATTCTTCCCGTTTACGATCTATGGCGTAAGTCAATGCATCGGCTGCTGTGCCTTTGTCTGCCATCAAAACCACTTTATTAGAAGATTTTGCGATCTTATGGTAATCGTTAAGGCCATAAGCTAACGTATATCCGGCTTTTTCAAACTGTGGGAATAGGGAAGGGGCTACTTCTTTTTTATAAGTTTTCTCTGGACTGAGGAAGCCAGATCCGCCAAAGAAATCAAATCCCGACTTGATCAAATCCTGTCCAATCTCATAATACATATTCCGGTCTGCTTGGTTAGCATAAAATGAAGCCGGTGTCGCATGATCAATACTTACACTGGTGGTGATACCCACTTTCATACCTTGTTCTTTGGCAAAATATGCAATGCTTTTATAGGTTTCTGTACGGCTGGAATCCATACCGATAACGCCATTTTTTGTTTTATGACCTACAGCTAATGCCGTACCTGCTGCTGCCGAGTCGGTGACCCCATGTGATAGCGAAAAGGAGGTCGCAAAAGTGCCAAAGGGAAATTTAGTAAATGTTAAAGGGAATACTGTATTTCTGTTCTCCAACGCTGCCTGATAGGATTCGGCGATATGTACTTGATTGAGCCCCATACCGTCACCGATCATATAGAAAATATATTTTGGCTTATTTTGCGCGAAGGATGCACTAATTTGTAATAGGAATAGTAAAATAAGGTAAAAAACGTGTTTTCTCATGGCTTGCTTTTTTTGCAAAGATATGCTCCTAATGTTAAGGCACTGTTACTATTACAGGTAAAATCATTGGCAAATGGTAACAAATATGCATCACATGGAATAGGTAAATCTGTTTGGATATGCGCATCAAAGCCTTTGCTAATTCGACTATTGCCTCGGATTGCGTACCTTTACGGGATAACCAAATGCAGCATATATTAGGTATGAAGATAGGTGTAATCGGTAGTGGAAGTTGGGCAACGGCGATGATTAAAATGCTTTCTGACAACAACCAGGCAAAACAAGTGCACTGGTGGGTTCGTAAGGAGGAGGATGCAGCACACATTCGAACTTACAAACACAATCCAAGCTACCTCAGTTCGGTAGAAGTTGATTTTGCCGATGAATTTGTTACGTCTAACTTATCCAAGGTCGTTGCACAATCAGATATCATCATCTTAAATACACCGGCTGCTTACCTGAAATCCGTATTAGCGCCACTATCGGCTGCAGATTTCGAGGGAAAAATAGTCGTATCTGCCATCAAGGGCATTGTACCCGACGAAAATATGGTGGTCGGAGATTACTTACCTTATGCATATCAAGTGCCTTTGGAGCAAATCGTAGTAGTAGGCGGCCCCTGTCATGCAGAGGAGGTTTCTTCCGAACGCTTGTCATATCTTACGATCGCTTCCCGAACAATGGATCATGCTAAAACAGTAGCCAGTTTGTTGGAAACACGCTATATTAAAACCATTATTTCTTCTGATATCATCGGTATTGAGTACGCTGCCGTGTTGAAGAATATCTTCGCATTGGCGGGCGGTATTTGTCATGGATTGGGGTTTGGAGATAACTTTCAGGCGGTGCTCGTGTCCAATGCGATCCGTGAAATCGATTACTTTGTTAAGGTGTTGGATCCCAGTGACCGTGATATCAACCACTCGGCTTATTTAGGCGACCTTTTGGTAACCGCCTATTCGCAATACAGCCGCAACCGTACCTTCGGTGCGATGATCGGTAAAGGATACAGTGTAAAATCCGCTCAGGTCGAGATGAATATGGTTGCCGAAGGCTATTATGCCTCCGCTTGTATCCAATCCATTATTAAGAAATATCAACTCCATATGCCCATATGCGATACCGTATACCAGATTCTTTATCAGGGAGGGCAGCCTATGCAGGAGATAAAAAAATTAGCAGATTCCCTTACTTAATCATAAACATGACAAGAGATCATATCGCCAATACATACAAAGAGATTCAACAAGAGATCACCAAATCGCTGGAGCAATTGGATGGTGGTGCTCGATTTGTGGAAGAAATTTGGGAACGCGATGGAGGTGGAGGCGGAAGAACGCGCGTCATACAACATGGCGCCATTTTTGAAAAAGGGGGCGTAAACTTTTCTGAAGTGCATGGCAAGCTTCCCGAACCCATCCGTAAGTCATTTGGCGTTGAAGAAGAAGATTTTTTTGCCACAGGCGTATCCATTGTCATCCATCCTAATAATCCCTGGATACCGATTATCCACATGAATATTCGCTATTTCGAACTCAATGACGAGATCAAATGGTTCGGCGGAGGGATCGACCTTACACCCCACTACGTAGATCAAGAAGATGCAAAATACTTTCATGAAAGTCTAAAAGGGGTCTGCGATAAATACCATCCGGACTTTTACGCTAAATATAAGGCTTGGGCAGATCGCTACTTTTATATCAAGCATCGCCAGGAAACGCGCGGTATAGGCGGTATTTTCTATGATAAGATCACACCACAAAACACGGAACTGAGCTATGAAGAGATTTTTGCTTTCTCCTGTGATTTAGGTCGTTTATTTCCAGAAGTTTATACCACACTGGTCAGCAAATCGCGACATAAAACCTTCACTGAACAAGAAAAAAACTGGCAATTGTTGCGCCGTGGTCGATACGTAGAATTTAATCTCGTATATGATTCGGGTACAAAATTTGGTTTGGAAACCAATGGGCGCATAGAATCCATATTAATGAGTCTACCGGAACAGGCCAACTGGTTTTATAATTACCAGGCTGAGCCCGGCTCCCGGGAAGAACAGACACTTTCGTTACTCAAGCAGAACATCGCCTGGGTATAATTTTTTTAAAATTTCGATGATAAATTACAACAAGTTTGTGCTTACAAACGGACTTCGTGTACTCGTACACGAAGATCCTACCACGCCAATGGCCTGCGTAAATGTATTGTACGATGTAGGCGCTCGAGATGAGGATCCTGATCGTACTGGTTTTGCACATCTTTTCGAACACTTGATGTTTGGCGGGTCAGTCAATATCCCTAATTACGATGAAGTATTGCAACAGGTAGGTGGCGAGAATAATGCCTTTACGAGTAATGATATTACCAATTACTATATCACCCTACCAGCGGTGAATTTGGAGACAGCACTTTGGTTGGAAAGTGATCGCATGCTCAGCCTAGCCTTTAATGAACAGAGCTTGGAAGTACAGCGTCAGGTGGTGATCGAAGAGTTCAAACAGCGCTACCTCAATCAACCGTATGGCGACGTATGGTTGCGCCTACGACCTTTGGCCTATCAACAGCATCCTTATCGCTGGGCTACGATCGGCAAAAATATAGCACACATCGAACAGGCTACGATGGAGGAAGTAAAGCATTTCTTTCAGACATTTTATCACCCTTCGAATGCTATTATGGTGATCGCCGGCGATGTGAAAGTCGATGCCGTGAAGCAACTGGTAGAGAAATGGTTTGATACGATACCCGATCATCCGGTTAAAAAAAGATCTTTACCACAAGAAGTACCCCAACAGGCTGCTCGTCGGGAGTCGGTGGAAGCAGACGTACCGGTAGACAGCATCTATATCGCATTTCATGGGCCAGATCGCCATCACACGGATTATTATACGTTAGACCTCGTTTCCGATTTGCTTTCTCGTGGAAGCTCTTCCCGGTTATACCGCACATTGGTTAAGGAAGAGCAATTATTTGTCGATGTAAATGCCTATTTGATGGGAAGTGTGGATAGCAATCTTTTTGTGGTAGAAGGAAAGCCATCCGATGGTGTTTCTCTGGAACAAGCGGAGCAAGCCTTATGGGAGCAACTGGAGCATTTAAAATCGGAGATGGTCTCGGAAACAGAATTGCAGAAAGTAAAGAACAAAGTAGAATCTACGATGGTATTTTCCGAACTTTCTGTTTTGGATAAAGCCATGAATTTGGCCTACTTTGAACTGTTGGGAGATGCTAATGATTATAATAAAGAGGTAGCTAAATACACGAGAATCAACGTAGCAGATATTCAGCGGGTTTCTTCCGAAATATTCCGGGCAGAAAATTCTTCTACACTATTATATAAAGCAAAACAACAGGAAGCACATGTTGAATAGAGCACAAGCACCCCAATCGCACAACATTCAGGGAATGTCATTAGTAAGTCCAGATCACAAGGTGCTGGAAAATGGCTTGAATGTCTGGATCTTCCAATCCAAAGATCAACCATTGGTGAAGGCCGAATTTGTATTCAAAAATAGGTTTGATACGCTTTCAGAAAACCCACTGCGCAATACGGCGCTAAGTGCGCTGATGAAAGAAGGTACCAGCACGCTATCCAGCGCTCAAATTGCAGAAGCCGTAGATTATTACGGTGCCTTCCTGATGCCAGAGTTTAGCTTTGATTACACCTCATATACGTTGTATACACTCAATAAATATGTATCTCAGGTACTGCCGCTGATGTACGATATATTGGTCGATGCGCAGCTTCCGCAACAGGAACTAGATAATTTCAAACGTACTAATCGCCAGAATTTACAGATCTCTTTAGAGAAGAATGAATTTATTGCAAAGCGGTTGTTTTATCAAACTTTATTTGGTGATAATCGGTATGGTGCCATGATTACAGACGAGAGTTTGCAGGAATTAGATCGGCTAGACTTATTAGCACTGTATACGCAACAGATACAACCTGCGAATTGTACCCTATTCCTATCCGGAAATATCACAGCCGAGGTGTTAGCCGATGTGTCTGAATTTTGTGGCAGTAAGTGGGGAAATACCGGTGATCTTAAGCAAAGTTCAATAGCTGATCAGTATCAGCTCAGTAATCAGTATAATAAAGAGGTACTATACGAACATCGACCAGATGCGGTACAATCTGCCATTAGATTGGGTAGGCAAAGTCTTCGTCGCACAGATCCCGACTTTCCAGCACTGCAATTTGCCAATACGTTGTTTGGAGGTTATTTCGGATCCAGGTTGATGCGAAATATCCGGGAAGATAAAGGGTACACTTACGGTATTGGTTCATCCTTGGTAAGTTTAGAACATACGGGTATGTTAGTCATCTCCACACAAGTAGGTACGGAGGTCACTGCAGCAGCCATGCAGGAGATTCAAAAAGAAATGAATGCACTACAGCATGATTTGGCAGAGGAGACGGAGATTAATTTAGTGCGAAATTATATGCTTGGAGCCATGTTAGGCAGTTTGGAATCTATCTTTTCGCATGCAGATAAATTTAAAGCAGTGCATATGTCGGGTTTGGATTTAAGCTACTACGACCGTTATGCCGAGGTGTTGCATAGCATGAATGCTGAAAAGGTACGTACGATGGCGCAGCGTTATTTGAAATACGAAGATATGGTGAAGATCGTGGTAGGGAAGATGTAAATCCTCTGTCAAAAAGAATACATTATAAAAAAGGGAAGGATTATATAATCCTTCCCTTTTTTATAATGTAATTAAGGCTGCTTAGCCCTAAAAATTAGTTTGCGTTGCTAGATAGTGAATCTAAAACCGCGTTGTTTAACGCGATTTGATCTTTATCAGACATTCTACTTTTCGATCCCAACTCGATGTTACGGCCTAATTTCAAAAATTGAACTTGAACGCGAGAAACAGTTTTGTTTCTTCTATCTTTTCTTTTTAAACGACTAACTCCCATTGTGCTAAATTTAATGTTTTACCTTTTATTATTTAAGTACGAGGTCGGAAGCGGATTCGAACCGCTGTAGGAGGTTTTGCAGACCTCAGCCTAGCCACTCGGCCATCCGACCATTGCCCTTTCGGCTTGCAAAAATATAATTTTAGTTTGATATAATAAAGTTTTTTTGCGCTGGAATATGATTAAATGAATTTAATACCTGTTTAACTTTGGGTAGCTAGCGATGATCTGCATGTGAATTAGCTGGATATATAATAACGTGTACTAGAGCTGTGCATTCAGTAATTAAGCCGTGGTAAGCAGTTTTATCCGTTTTGTTTACATCTTAAACTTCTGGTTGTCTGTACGTTGCTTTCAAGTTAATGACGTTTTATTTTTTTGGTCTGAACTTTGATAAGTATGAGTCAAATGTGGCGTGCAGTACTAAGCTGCCGTCCGAAACTTAAAGATTAAAATCATGAAAAAAGTTTTACTAACATTAGGCGTAGCGATGCTATTAGCAGGTGCTGCACAAGCTCAGGTTTCTTACGGATTACGTGGTGGCGTTAACTTAGGCAAGATTAGTAATTTGGGAGACAATCAATCCAATAACACCTCTTTCCATGTAACAGGTTACGCAGATCTTCCTGTAGCACCCAACTTCTCCATCCAACCAGGATTGTCTTTGCAGGGTAAAGGAACGAGATTTGATTCTGGAAACCGAGAAGGATTTGCATCAGGCAATTGGAGTCGTAATACGATGTCTTTAGAGATTCCGGTTAATGCTGTTTATTATATCCCAACAGGTTATAGCGGAAGTATCTTCTTAGGTGCTGGACCCTATGTAGGTTTCAATTTAAGTGGCCGCGATAGATTTAGAGGTGATGTTGCTGGTATAACTGGAGAAACTGAACGCAGCTTAAGCTTTAGCGGAGACGACAGAGATATGAATGTGATTGATGCCGGTGTGAACTTTTTAGCTGGCTATCGATTTAATGGAGGGTTGTTATTGAATGCTGGTTATGGATTAGGTTTAACAAACATGATACCAGCAAACAATAATACCACTTACGCTAACCGCGTATGGTCATTCGGAGTTGGTTTCCAATTCTAGAAATGCCAAAAGATCTTTTAATAAAATTTAATTATGCAGTAAAAAGGCGAGCAATAGGCTCGCCTTTTTACGTTGTTAAGATCGCTTCTTCCTGACTTATCGCGATGACGAAATTGGCCGACGTTACAAATCGCTGAGTTTGAAAGTGTCCTTTACACGGATACCTTTTTCAGTCTGCTGCAGTGTGCAACACTCATTAATTGGATCATGCTCTAAGTACAGTATATATTCTTTGTCCACGATCTCTTGCCAATACTCTTTTCGTTCATCCATGGTGACCAATGGCCTCACATCATAACTCATAACGTAGGGGATAGGAATATGCCCGACAGAAGGCAATAAATCTGCCATATACAGTATAGTCTTACCCTTATATTGAATTTCGGGCAACATCATGGCTTCGGTATGCCCGTGTGCATAGCGAATGTTGATCTGTTCATTGAAAGGCTGACCTTCGGCGATAAAATTCAGCTGACCAGATTCCTGAATGGGCAGGATGTTCTCTTTTAAAAAGGAAGCTTTCTCCCTCGGATTCGGATCTATTGTAGCCCAGTTCCAATGCTTCTCATTAGACCAATATTGGGCATTTTTAAATGCAGGAATCAATTGATCATTTTCACGTTTTATGGCGCCGCCACAATGGTCAAAATGCAGATGAGTGAGGATGATATCTGTAATATCATCCCGGTGAAATCCGTGTTTAGCCAGCGAAGAATCCAAGGTATCGTCACCATGTAAATCGTAATGACCGAAAAATTTAGCATCTTGTTTGTCGCCCAGTCCGGTATCTACTAGTGTGAGTTGGTTCCCATCTTCGATTAGCAACAAGCGCGTGGCCCAAGTACATAAGTTTTTACTATCGGGAGGATTCGTGCGCGACCACAAGGATTTGGGGACAACGCCAAACATGGCGCCGCCATCCAGTTTAAAAAATCCGGTATCTATTGTGTGTAGCTTCATGACAATATTTTTAAGTAGTACGTCGCTACTAACGTGCCAAATAGCTGGCTTTGACGGTGATGTTTGCTGTTTTGCTTCTAGAACTGGTGTTGAATGCACCCCCGTAAGAGTATTCCTCATTATCATTCTGCCCGGTAATTTGGAAAATTCCTAGATCTGCTTTTACCAGCTGTCCTAGAGACGTAGCCGACTCGGTAGCGATATTCTGAGCGCGTAATTTTGCATTTTCAGACGCTTGAGAGATCAATTGCAACTTTAGATCCTCCAGGCCAGAGAAATAATAATTGGGAGCGTTAGAGCTTAGTTCAACTCCTTGAGAAATTAAACTAGAAATTTCACGGGAAGCATTATCTACCTTTTCTAAATCTTTAGATTCTATACTAACTTGTTGAGAAAGGTTGTATCCGGTAAAAGTATTGGAACTATTGCCTTGGCTATCGGTATGATAGCTGAATTCGCGACTGATATTAACAGCATTAAAACGGATTTCCTTTTCCTGGATGCCGCGCTGTACCAAAAAATTCTTGACCAAATCCCGGTCTCTACCCAATTGTTCAGAGGCTCCACTCAGGTCGGCAGATTTGCGACTGTATGACGCGGACCATTTTACAATATCCGATTCAAAGTCCATCTTTGCGTTACCCGTTACATTGATGGTGTTGCTATTATTGTATTTATACCGGTATGCCGAACTGAAAATCCAGGCCACTACGATAAGGGCAATGGCGCCAATAATGCTGATAATAATGGAGGTGTTTTTCATCGCGGTGATTTTGATTGTGCCAAACTTGTTGCAAAACAAGCATAGGCAAGATAAACAAAAAATGCTATTATTGGGCTTCACAAACTGTCAACTTAACATTTAATATGAATAATTGGAGCAAATTATGTCTTGCACTGAGCACCTTTGTTAGCGTGCAAGCCATAGCACAAAAACCACCTTTAAACCATGGTGTATACGATGATTGGAAAAATATCGGTACAGCAAACCTGAGCAAATCGGGTAACTTTCTGCACTACACAATCACGCCGCAAGAAGGGGATGCTCTGGTAGAGCTAAAAGACCAAAGAAATACCTTATTACTGCGCGTGCCGCGGGGAGATAACGCCAGCTTGACAGAAAATGACGCTTTTTTTATTACTGGAATTAAACCCTTTTTTAGTGCCGTAAGAGAAGCTAAGATCAAGAAAAAGAAGTCTGAAGACATGCCGAAAGATTCGTTGCTGATCTTTAATGTCAATGCCAAAACGGCGCCTTCGAAATATGCCGATGTAAAATCGTATAAGCTGGCGCGCAATAGCCGGGAGTATGTGGCATTTCTGGCGGAAAGTAAGCCAGCTATCGTAGCGAGCGACACCGTAGCACTCAAGGATAGTACGACGGTAAGCAAAAATGCTCCAGCCAGAAACAAGGCTAAAGCTAAAACAATTTTGCACCTTTTGCACCTGCCTACCGGGGATACTACCAACTTTGAAGGAGTAGATCAATACGAGTGGAGTGCCGATGAAAAGCAACTTTTGATTACCAAAAAAGGGGATGATAAGGACAGCACCCTAGCACAAAACGCTGGACTGTACCTGTACACGATAGCAGACAAATCCTTAAAGAAAATCAGTCACGGTAAAGGCACGTATAAACAATTTAGCTTCTCTGACGATCAATCCCAGCTTTCCTTCGTAGCCTTTAAAGGAGATGACAAAACCTTGTCCAAGGAATATAAATTGTATTATTATACGGCACAGCAAGATTCGGCCAAAGTGATAGGTCAGCAATCCTCTGCTGGCGTACCCAAAAACTGGTGGGTTAGTGGCGATGCTTCGCTGAACTTCAGTGCAGATGGCCAGAAATTGTATCTCGGTCTGGCACCCATTCCATTGGTAAAGGATACCACTTTGGTTGAATTTGAACACGCTAAGTTGGATATTTGGCATTGGAAAGATGACTACTTGCAGCCCCAGCAATTGGTCAATCTGAAGCGTGACCAGGCTAGAAGTTTTGCTGCGGTTGTGTATCCGCAATCATCTGGAAGCATCATTCCTCTAAGTGATGAAACATTTAACCGTGTGATCACTACGGATTCTGGTAATGAAGAATGGGTGTTGGTCACCTCCGACTATGGAAACCGTATTCAATCTCAATGGGATCTTGGTACGCGTTCTAATATTTACAAGGTGTCTACAAAAACAGGGAAGAATGAATTGATTTTACCTAACTTAAGTGGACAAGCATATCTATCGCCAAAAGCGGAATATGCTGTTTTCTTCGATCGTGAAACGGGTAGCTGGCATAGTTATGATATCGGGAAAAATGTGAGAAAATCCCTGCACGAAGGCTTATACGTAGATTTTGTTGACGAAGAAAATGACGTTCCGGCACTTCCAGGATCTTACGGTCTGGCGGGATGGTCTAAAGATGGGCAAACAGTTTATATTTATGATCGCTATGATATTTGGGCCTTCGACTTATCGGGCAAGAAGCCATACATGATCACCAATGGCTATGGCCGAGCCAACAAAATTGAACTACGTACTTTACGACTGGCTCGGGAAGATAATCCGAGATGGCGCACGTCTTATTTATCGGACAAAGATCAGTTCCTAACCGCTTTTGATGAGACGACAAAGGAGAATGGCTTTTACAGCATAAATAGCACTAAGCGGAGCTCCGATCCTAAGAAAATCCTGATGCAACCTAAAACCTATCGTCGACTAATGGCTAATGCCGATTTATCGCAGGTGATCTATACCAAGGAGGATTATCAAAATTCGCCAGATCTTTATATTAACAATGCGAAGATGGATCAAGAGCGTCGACTAACGGAGATCAACACACAGCAAGACAGCTATAATTGGGGGACGGCTGAGTTGGTACGTTGGGAAACACCACATGGACATGCTGCTTCTGGCATTTTGTATAAGCCGGAAGATTTTGATCCTAATAAAAAGTATCCAATCATTGCCTATTTCTACGAAAAATTATCGAATGGTCTCTATGCATACCAAGCGCCAGCACCTACACCGTCACGACTGAATATTCCTTATTTTGTGAGCAACGGCTACTTGGTTTTCGCTCCAGATATTGCTTACGAAACCGGTTATCCGGGGCAAGCAGCAGAAGAATATATCAATTCGGGCATGCAAAATCTAGCACGTAGTAATAGCTGGGTCGATTCTACCAAGATGGGTATTCAAGGACAGAGCTGGGGCGGCTATCAAGTGGCGCACTTAATTACGCGCACCAATATGTATGCCGCTGCTTGGACTGGTGCACCTGTGGTGAACATGACGTCCGCCTATGGTGGTATTCGGTGGGGATCGGGCATGTCGCGCCAGTTTCAGTATGAGAATACACAAAGCCGGATCGGACAGACGCTTTGGGAAGCGCGTGATCTGTATATCGAAAACTCTCCGTTATTCTTTATGGATCGTGTAAACACACCGGTAGTAATCATGCATAACGATCAGGATGGCGCTGTGCCATGGTACCAGGGTATCGAAATGTTTACTGCATTGCGCCGTTTGCAGAAGCCTGTTTGGTTGTTGAACTATAATGGTGATGATCATAACCTTATTCAGAGACAAAACAGAAAAGATATTCAACAACGCGAAGTGCAATTTTTTGATCACTTCTTGAAAGGGAAGCCTGCTCCTGCGTGGATCTCGTCTGGCGTGCCAGCAATCCATAAAGGCATAGAGTGGGGGTTAGATATATAAAATTTGATGTTAGCGTATAAGTAGAATAGGGGAAAGGCAACTTTCCCCTATTTTTGTCTGAAATAAATTTTAATTTTTGCATTTATTGGCAAAAAGAGCCATATTTACAACAGAAAATATGATGTGCAGGTGATTTTTTAATGTAACCTGGCAATTTATTGCAAAATTAACTTTCAAAATATATGTCATTCTTACGGTTTCAATCTGTAAATTCAGCTGGTTCAAGAGAAATTAACCACGAAGGATATGCAGAGTCAAAAAAAGCCATAGCGATTTATGGTAAAAGTGTGTTTACAGTAGATAAAATGCGGGACTACCTGCCTAAGCCTACCTTTGTAGAACTTAAAGATTCTATAGAAGGCGGTAAACGCATTTCTCGCGAATTAGCAGAAGATATTGCGCAAGCCATGAAATCATGGGCTTTGGCCAATGGTGCTTCTCACTACACACACTGGTTTCAGCCACTTACCGGATCCACTGCCGAGAAACACGATGCATTCTTTGAGCCGGATAGCAACGGATTAGCAATAGAGAAATTTACAGCAGATGCGCTGGTTCAGCAAGAACCTGATGCTTCCTCCTTTCCAAATGGTGGTATTCGTAATACGTTTGAAGCGCGCGGATACACGGCTTGGGATCCTTCTTCACCAGCCTTCTTATTTGAAACAGGCGGTGGCAAAACGTTGTGCATTCCTACCGTTTTTGTATCGTACACAGGCGAGTCGTTAGATTATAAAGCACCTTTGTTGAAAGCGGTATCTGCTGTTGATAAAGCAGCTACGGAGGTGGCGCAGCTTTTCGACAAATCTGTTAATAAAGTAACTGCTTCATTGGGTATTGAGCAAGAATACTTTTTAGTCGATTTATCGATGTACAATGCACGCCCTGACTTGCAGTTAACCGGTCGTACTTTGTTCGGTCATATGGCTGCTAAGGGTCAACAGTTGGATGACCACTATTTCGGAGCTATTCCTGAGCGTGTTTTAGCGTTTATGGTCGACTTAGAGAACGAGGCATTGAAATTAGGTATTCCTTTGAAAACGCGTCATAACGAGGTTGCGCCAACACAGTTCGAGTGTGCACCTATGTTTGAAGAGATTAACTTGGCGATCGATCACAATCAATTGTTGATGAATTTGATGGAGCAAGTTGCTAAACGTCATCACTTCAAAGTCCTTTTGCACGAAAAACCATACAGCGGAATCAATGGATCTGGTAAGCATAACAACTGGTCATTGATTACCAATACAGGTGTCAATTTACTTGCTCCTGGCAAAACACCTAAAAACAACTTGATGTTTTTGACATTCTTTGTCAATACCATTAAAGCGGTTTCTTCGTATGCTGATCTGTTGCGTGCGTCTATTGCCAGTCACTCTAATGACCATCGCTTAGGGGCAAATGAGGCTCCTCCTGCGATTATTTCTATCTTCCTGGGCTCTCAGCTAGATGAGATTTTAGACGAGGTAGAATCGGCTCGCATAGCGAAAAAGGTACGGAATGAAGCTAACCTATGGCATGGCATTCCGAAGATTCCTGATTTGAAAATGGATAATACCGATCGTAACCGTACATCACCATTTGCATTTACAGGTAATAAATTTGAATTCCGCGCAGTGGGTTCTTCGGCCAATTCTGCTTTACCAATGACGATCTTGAATGCGATTGTAGCAAACCAGTTGATCGAGTTCAAAATCGAAGTAGATAAGCAGATCAAAAAAGGTACTAAGAAAGATTTGGCATTACTAAACGTAGTGCGTAGATATATTAAGGAATCTAAAGCGATCCGATTCGAAGGCAATGGATATAGCGACGAATGGGCACAGGAAGCTGAAGCTCGTGGTCTTTCTAATATCAAATCTACACCTAAAGCATTGGATGTATACGTAGCAGAAGAGTCTTTAGCTTTATTCGAAAAATTGGGTATTTACTCCAAACGGGAATCGGAAGCGAGACACGAAATTTTGTTGGAGAACTTCTATAAGAAATTGCAAATCGAAGCACGTGTGATTACCGAGTTGACTAACAGTTTAATTGCACCAGCTTGTTTTGCATATCAGAATCAATTGATCGAAAATGTGAAAGGACTGAAAGATCTTGGTTTGCCGGCAGAAGCATTTAGCTCACAGAAAAACTTTATCGAGCGTATTTCTTCCCATATCAATATTGCTTTAGAGAAGTCGGAAGCAATGCGTCAGGAACGTAAAAAAGCGAACGAAATTGAAGATATCCGTGAACGTGCTATTGCCTACGATGAGTCTGTTAAGCCATACTTTGACGAGATTCGTTACCACGTTAATAAACTAGAGAAGATAGTAGATGATAACAAATGGCCATTGCCGAAGTTGCGTGAGCTATTGTTCATTCACTAATATAGCATAACTAACTAACCTGCTATTATCCGGAAACCACTTGCTTTGACGCAAGTGGTTTTTTATTTTTAAGGTCAGCAATACGAGAAAGGATTTAAGACTTTTGAGTCTTATCGAGTTACTAGATAGATATCAAATTCTAATTGCAAAAAAAGGAGCCGTATTTACGTTGTAAATACGACTCTTGTTTGATTAGCGTCGTTACAAAATAAACAACGCGATGTTATTAGTAAAACTAGCGAGCAGCCTCTAATCTAGCTTGTACTTCATTCGCTTTATCTTCATCTTGAATGAAGTTGTAATAACTTTTTAAGTTACTCAATGCATTCGTGTTTTTTGGATCTTTGTTTAACGCTTTTTCCAAGTAAGGAACCGCTTGTCCCATTTCTGCTTTTATTTTCTCTACACGTGTATTGTAATCGCCATCAGAAACAGACTTGTCGCCATTAAGATCCATTAAGGCTTGATTTGCCATATTCATGATGATTGCAGCAGAGTTTAAATTTGCCTCTACATAATCAGGATCGATTTCCAAGGCTTTTTTGTAAGAAGCCAATGCTTTTTCGTCATTATCATTGGACGCATAAGCAGTACCCAAATAATAATGCAACGTTTTGTTGCTTGCGTCACGCTCTAGTTGACTTTCGATACCGCTGATGATTTTCTCTTCGTTACCTGTGATCAGGTTCAACTCGATGTTTTGCATTACGATATCATTGTCATCAGGAAATGCTTCCGCAGCTGCAGCAGCATATTCTAAGGCTTTGGTGGTATCACCCGTAGATAGATATAACTTCGGCAAATCCGCTCTGATCATTCGATATTCCGAATGGTCTTCGTGAGGAAGTAAGGCCTCGTATTTTTTGATCGCAGTGGGGTAGTCTTGTGTTTGGATTGCAGCCAATGCTCCAAAGTACGTCAAAGTCGTATCGCCTGGCATCAATGCCAAACCCTTGTCAAACTCTTCGGCAGCGCCTTTGAAGTTTTCGTTTTTCCACTCTTCATATCCAGTAGTTTGGTAGAAGTTGCGTAGGTTGACTTTTGCCGCGTTGATATTCGTTTCGTTTTTCTTATCGGTATCTAGTTCATTTGCTTTAGCTAAACCCGTGATTGCTTTTTCAGCATACTCGCCATTTTTCTCTGCAAAAGCTAGGTTTGAATAAATTAAAGAATAAACGGTCCAGGTTTCTGGATTATCTTTTGTTTTCTCGTGCTCAATTGCTGCCTCGATAGGCTCAACACCATCCTTCAACATTTTTGCAGACAGCTCACCCGCCTCTGGCCCACCTAACTCTTCGTATTTGGTATACGCAGATTTAGCTTTTCTGAGGTTACCACTCTGTCCGAAGACCGTACTCATCGAAATCGCTAAGACTCCGGTTATAAAAAGACATTTCTTGGTATTCATATTACGTTTGTTTGTTTAATATTCTTGTTGTTCTTAACTCTGTTTACCAAAATATAACAAAGAATATGCCTAGTAGTTTTGCAGTCGGTTAAGAAGAAGGTTTACGCGATCCAATTGCATATCATCTTCAGCATTTTCATAATACATCGCTAATGAGCGTAATGCATTGACCTCGTGCGGACGTATTTCGTTGGCTTTCAGTAAGTAATTTTGTGCATTGTACTGTGCTTCCTGATCGTCTACGTTTTCCATGAACTGTTGTAAATACAATAATCCCAAGGCTAGATTTGCCTCATAATTATTATCGTTTAACTGCACGGTACGCTCATAAAACTGCTTGGCTTTTTCAATATTACCTACATTTTCGAAAGAAAATCCAGCGAGGTAATTGAGATCCACATTCTCCGGCTCCATCTTCACGGCCTGTTCAGCAATTGGTACGATGGCGTTGTAATTTCCCTGCTGCGAATAGGTCTCAATCAATTTAAACAGAATCTCTTTATTATCAGGATAGGCAGCTCTTCCTTCTTCCAGAGTTTTACGCCGCTCGGTAATCTGGTTATTTTTATTAAAAATCTGTGCCAGCTCCAGATATTGGATAGGCTGGCGAGATTTTAGTTTAATAGCCTGCTGATAATAATCGATAGCTTCCTTCGTACGGTTGGTCTGGTTAGCCAACAACCCGAGATTGTAAATGATATCTTCATTCTCAGGTTGCAGGTCTTTGACCCGAAGAAATTGTGTGTAAGCTAAATCGTATTTCTGATCTTGCAACGCTTCATTTGCCTTATATGTGTAGGCCGCAGCAAGATTTTGCGTAACGTAAGCCATTTCACTTTCATGCGTATTCCTGTCGCGCTCTTTCAAACGTGCTAGGGTCGACAAAGTGAGATCAATCGGATCTTTATCTGTCTTGATCTTGCGCGTAGAATCTGCATAAGCAATAGAGCTATAGATCATAGCACGTGTAATATTAATGCGCACATTGGCAGAGTCACGTCTAGTCTTATAAACACCATCGATGAATTTTTTGGCATTTTCTAGATGCTTCAACTCGCCTGTCTGCGTGTATAAAGCAAAGTTATTGGTCGCTTCTTTCACGGCAGACTGAGCAAAAGCAGACAAGCTACCAATGGCTAAACCAAAAGTTAAAACATACCTTGTAATATTACTCGCTTTCTTCATCGTTGTTATCTGATACAGCACCCTCGTCACTTCCCGGTGTTGCAGCTCCTTCTTCATTAGCTACATAACCTTCACCCTGCTCTTCGCCCTCTTCCAATTCGTCTTCGCGGGCTACTTTTGTGATCGATGCAATCTCGTCATTATCATTCAGTCGGATTAGCTTCACACCTTGCGTAGCTCTACCCATTACACGAAGCGTTTCTACTCCGATGCGGATTACGATACCGGATTTATTGATAATCATCAGATCATCCTGATCATTGACATCTTTAATCGCGACCAGTTCACCTGTTTTCTCCGTTACGTTCAAGGTTTTTACCCCTTTACCACCCCGGTTTGTGACACGGTAATCCTCCACATCGGTACGTTTTCCATATCCTTTTTCGGAGACCACCAAGATGGTAGCTTCCTCATTATTATTAACACTAATCATGCCAACAACCTCGTCATTGTCATGCGCTAAACGTACTCCACGCACTCCTGTGGCCGTTCTGCCCATTGGTCTTACGGTAGATTCGTTGAAGCGGATGGCACGACCTGAACGGAGCGCCATCACGATTTCGCTGGTGCCACTCGTTAAGTTTGCTTCGATCAATTGATCGCCTTCGTTGATGTTGATGGCGTTGATACCATTTGCACGAGGGCGGGAATAAGCTTCCAGAGAAGTTTTCTTGATCGTACCTTTCTTCGTACACATGATGATGAAGTTGTTTTCCAAGTAATCCTGATCTTTCAGGTTTTTAACCTTGATGAATGCTTTAATCTTCTCGTCTTTTGGTACGTTGATAATGTTTTGTAATGCTCTACCTTTCGACGTTCTCGATCCTTCTGGAATCTCGAATGCCCGTAGCCAGAAACAGCGTCCGGCTTCCGTAAATAGCAACAAATAGTTGTGTGCCGAAGCGGTAATAATGTGCTCTGTGAAGTCTTCCTCTCGTGTGCTGGACCCTTTAGAACCCCGGCCACCACGACTCTGACGGCGGTATTCCGACAATGGCGTACGTTTCACGTAGCTATTATGGGAGATCGTGATCACAATCTCTTCATCATCAATGAAGTCTTCCATGCGCATATCTTCCGCAGAATGCACGATAACAGAACGACGCTCGTCACCGAATTTTTCGCGAATTTCTATGATCTCATCCTTGATGATCTGCATCCGCAAACCTTCATCTGCCAATACACTCTTCAAATATTCGATGGTTTTCATCAATTCGGCATATTCTTCCTTGATCTTGTCGCGCTCTAGTCCAGTAAGACGGCGTAACGTCATATCTAGGATAGCTCTCGCTTGAAGATCGGATAGGCCAAATTGCTCCATCAAACCTACGCGAGCATCTTCTGGTGTGTCCGACGCACGAATCAATTTGATCACCTCATCCAAGTGATCTAAAGCGATCAGGTATCCTTCTAAGATGTGCGCCCGCTTCTCTGCTTCTGCTAATTCGAATTTGGTACGGCGCACCACTACATCGTGTCTGTGCTCTACAAATTCATGAATCATATCCTTCAGATTCATCAATACCGGACGTCCTTTTACTAGGGCGATGTTATTGACAGAAAAAGAAGTTTGTAGGGAAGTATACTTAAACAAATTGTTGAGCACTACGTTTGCGTTAGCATCACGTTTTATCTCATAGACGATACGGATATCTTTAGTCGATTCGTCACGGATTTCGGAGATTCCCTCAATCTTCTTTTCGTTGATGAGGTCTACCGTCCGCTTGATCATGTCTGCTTTGTTGACCTGATAAGGAATTTCTGTAACAACAATAATCTCTTTGCCGGTTTTAGTCGCTTCAATCTCCGCTACGGCACGCATTACGATACGTCCACGTCCTGTTTCGAAGGCATCTTTTACACCACTATATCCATAAATCAATCCGCCAGTAGGGAAGTCGGGTGCTTTGATGTGTTGCATCAATTCACTTACCTCAATCTCGCGATTGTCGATATAAGCGACGGTGCCGTTTAACACCTCCGTTAGGTTATGTGGCGCCATATTAGTCGCCATACCAACAGCAATACCCGAAGCACCGTTGACCAAAAGGTTAGGAATTCGGGTAGGCAATACGGTTGGCTCCTGCAAGGAGTCGTCAAAGTTTAGTTGAAAATCAACGGTGTCTTTATTGATATCAGAAAGCATTTCTTCTGCAATCTTCCGCAGTCGTGCTTCTGTATAACGCATGGCCGCTGGCGGATCACCATCAATCGAGCCATAGTTACCTTGTCCGTCGACCATCGGATAGCGCAACGACCAAAACTGAGCCATACGCACCATCGCATCGTACACGGATGTATCGCCATGCGGGTGGTATTTACCCAATACATCACCTACGATACGTGCCGATTTCTTGTATGGCTTGCTGCTGGTAACGCCCAAGTCGAGCATGCCATACAGCACACGACGGTGAACGGGTTTTAGCCCGTCTCTGGCATCAGGTAGTGCACGGGATACAATCACCGACATCGAATAATCGATGTACGCTGATTTCATCTGATCCTCAATATTTATGGGGATGATCCTGTCGTTAGCAGGTACTAAATTGTTTTCGTTTTCTGTTTCTTCAGCCATATTATTGGGTTACATACTAACTAATATTAACACCTTGGAATATTGTAGGCGCAATCGTGCGAAGATACGGATTTTTTTGCTACCATTTGAATAAATGCCCCCTCAAATAAGCAGGTTTGCAAAATCCTATTGCATTAGATGGCTTGAAAATGTATTATTGATAATAAATAAATGTATTGATTGATTTGTTTTCAATGAATCTATGTATTTTTTGTTAAAAAGAAACTGTAATCAATTTTCTGTTATGAACTCAGTTAAAAATCTAGTACATTTGTCGCATAATTTTTTCATTCACGTTATTCATTCATTTTAGCATTTTACGCATATGAAACATAATTTCGGTGCCGGACCTTGTATTTTACCAAAGGATGTCTTTGCAGAAGCCTCGCAGGCAGTTTTAGATTTTAATGGATCAGGTTTGTCTATTTTAGAGATTTCGCACCGTTCGAAGGAATTTGAGGCTGTGATCGCTGAAGCAGAAAATTTGGTTCGCGAGCTTTTAGAGGTGCCAGAAGGTTATTCTATTCTTTTCCTGCAAGGAGGTGCGAGTCAACAGTTTGCTATGGTGCCATTTAATTTGCTTCCTGCATATGGGCGTGCGGCTTACCTGGATACGGGTACTTGGTCGTCTAAAGCGATTAAAGAGGCTAAAAACTTTGGCCCGATCGATGTGGTGGCTTCATCCTCGGATCGCAATTATAGTTATATACCCAAATCATACACGGTACCTGCCGATGCGGCGTACCTGCATTATACGTCTAACAATACCATCTTTGGTACAGAAATCTTTGAATTGCCAAAGGCTGATGTGCCCTTGGTGACGGATATGTCTTCTGATATTTTTAGTCGCGTAGTATCCGTTGCCGATCACGGATTGATTTATGCTGGAGCACAAAAAAATATGGGCCCAGCCGGCGTAACTTTGGTCGTTGTTAAAGATGAACTGCTTGGCAAAACCGGGCGTACTATTCCAGCTATATTCGACTATCAACAACATGCTAAAGCGGATTCCTTATATAATACACCGCCAGTGTTTGCTATTTATGTATCGATGCTCAACCTGCGTTGGTTGAAAGCTAAGGGTGGCGTAAGTGTAATGGAGCAGGAAAATATTATTAAAGCGCGCAAATTGTATGAGGAAATTGATCGCAATCCATTCTTCCGTGGTACGGCAGAAGTGGAAGATCGTTCCCGTATGAATGTCACCTTTGTCATGAACAACCCTGCTTTGGAAGAAGAGTTCCTAGCTTTGGCTAAGGAGCGTGGCATGGTTGGATTAAAAGGACATCGCTCTGTGGGTGGCTTCCGGGCTTCGATCTACAACGCACTGGGCATTTCTTCGATCAATGCCTTGATCGATGCGATGCGGGAGTTTGAAGAGACACATAGTTAAGTTACATTTTTAAGGATTTTTTGAACATGAGAATATTAGCAAATGATGGTATAGATCCAATCGGACAACGTTTGTTGGAAGAAGCGGGTTTTACCATAGATACAGTACATATACCACAAGCAGAATTAGCAGAGAAGTTACCCGCATACGATGCCATTACGGTACGCAGCGCTACCTTGGTGCGCCAGGATCTCATCGATGCTTGCCCAAATCTTAAAGTGATTGGTCGTGGTGGTGTAGGTATGGATAATATTGATGTAGACTATGCACAATCCAAAGGTGTTGTGGTGGTCAATACACCTGCTGCTTCCTCACATTCTGTGGCAGAATTGGTGTTTGCTCATTTCTTGAATGGTGTGCGCTTTTTATACGATGCCAATCGCAAAATGCCATTAGAAGGGAATACGCAATTTGGGGCGCTGAAGAAAGCATACGCAAAAGGAGTGGAGTTAAAAGGTAAGACACTTGGTGTAGTAGGTTTTGGTCGTATCGGCCGCGAGACGGCGAAGGTTGCTTTGGGTCTGGGAATGGATGTCGTGTATTCTGACCTTTTTGAAGGCCCCTTATCTTTGCCCCTGGCTTTCTCTGGCAATATTGAAGTAGAAGTACCCGTGAAGCAGCTTCCTTTTGAGGAGTTGTTGGCTGTAGCAGATTTCATTTCTCTACACGTGCCATTCACCGATAAAGCGGTGTTAGGCGCGGAAGAGTTTGCGAAAGTGAAGGATGGTGTCGGCATCGTCAACGCCTCTCGCGGAGGTGTGATCGATGAGTTGGCTTTAATCGAGGCACTCGACGCGGGTAAAGTTTCATTTGTAGGACTAGATGTATTCGATAGCGAGCCCACGCCACGCGCGGAGTTGCTACAGCATCCAAAGGTATCCCTTACGCCACATATTGGCGCAGCCACCAATGAAGCACAAGAACGTATTGGCGAAGAATTGGCCAACTTACTCATCTTAAATCTTAAGAATTAATCATATTGCTCTTGAAATAGCCTGTAATGTGCTATATTCACGCGTTTTTCTGTTTGCGTGCGCAGCGATGCGTCACGCAAACGGAGGTTAATCAGTATCTATAATAACGTAATATTCTAATGAAAATTCTAAAATTCGGTGGCACTTCGGTAGGGAGTGCAGCGCGTATTCAAGGGTTGCTCGAGATTGTAGCACCCGAGGAACGGCAGATTGTAGTGTTGTCGGCTGTATCTGGCACGACCAACGCATTGGTGGAAATTGCACAGGCTTTTGCTGGTGCCAAGACGGAGGAAGCCAAACAGCTGATTAAGAAACATAAGGATAAGTACGAGGAACTAATTACCGAGCTTTTCGCTACCGAGGAAGGTTATAAAAAGGGTAAGGATCTGATCGATCATCATTTCGAAAGCATTTCTTCATTCGCCAGTGACCTATTCACCCCGTCGGAGGAGAAGATTATCTTAGCCCAGGGGGAATTGTTATCGACTACCTTATGGCACTATTATCTGGAAGAATTGGGCATTCGCTCGGTATTGCTTCCTGCGTTGGACTTCATGAAAATTGATGAAGATAACGAGCCCATGATCGAATTTACGTCCGAAAAATTGGGCGCAATTTTGAGTCAGCATCCGGATAATACACTTTTTATTACGCAGGGCTTTATCTGTCGTAATGTATTTGGCGAGATCGATAACCTACGCCGAGGTGGGTCGGATTATACCGCTTCACTGATTGGCTCTGCCATCCGGGCAGAAGAAGTACAGATCTGGACGGATATCGATGGCATGCATAACAATGATCCGCGTGTGGTGCATGGTACCACGCCGATTCGTCACCTGAGCTTTGACGAAGCCGCGGAGTTAGCCTATTTCGGCGCAAAGATCTTGCATCCGCAGAGCGTATTTCCAGCGCAGCGTTACAATGTGCCTGTACGTTTATTAAATACGATGGATCCGCAAGCACCCGGCACCTTGATTAGCAAGGAAGGGGCACAAAAAGGTGTCATCCGCGCTGTAGCAGCCAAAGATGGCATTACGGCCATTCATATTCATTCGTCGCGCATGCTGCTCGCCTATGGTTTCTTGCGCCGCATCTTCGAAATCTTCGAGCGGTACAAAACCCCGATCGATATGATTACGACATCCGAGGTCGCTGTTTCACTCACGATTGATGATACGACGAATCTCGAGGATATTATTAAAGAGGTAGAAGATTTTGGTACCGTAGCGGTAGATCGCGAACAAACCATTGTCTGTGTTGTCGGAGATTTCAGTTCCAACGCCCATGGCTACGTAGGTAGGGTACTGGAAGCCGTAAAACACCTCCCTGTTCGTATGGTATCTTACGGTGGATCCGATTTCAACGTATCTGTCTTGCTGGATACCGAACATAAAACCGAAGCATTACGTTCTTTACATCACCGTTTATTTTAACAATACAACCCGTTTGATGTCTTATTTTGATTCCAAGCTATTAGCAAAATTCGAAGGGATGGAAACGCCCTTCTATTATTATAATTTAGATCTCCTGCAACAAACCTTGTCGGAAGCCAAAGCAGCAGCAGATAAGCGTGGTTTTCATGTGCATTACGCGCTGAAGGCCAACTTCAATCCGCGCGTACTTTCTACGGTGCAAGCGCAGGGGTTTGGTGCCGACTGTGTGAGTGGTAATGAGGTGCAGAAAGCGATTGAAGTCGGCTTTCCGGCTTCGAAAATTACTTTTGCCGGGGTAGGCAAGTCGGACAAAGAGATTCGTACTGCTTTGCAGCATGGCATCTTTGCGTTCAATGTAGAATCCATTCAGGAGATGGAGATTATCGATGGATTAGCCGCAGAGATGGGCGTACGTGCCAATGTGTCCCTGCGTATCAATCCGAATGTAGATGCCAAAACCCATCAGTACATCACGACAGGACTAGACGAAAATAAATTTGGCTTACCTAATTCTGAATTGGAACGCGCTGCCAGCGTTTTGCGTAACTGCACCCATATCGATCTGGTAGGACTGCACTTTCACATCGGATCACAGATTACCGATATGAATGTATTCAAGAGTCTTTGCGTGAAGGTCAATGAGTGGAAGAATTGGTTTGAGGAGCGTGGCACTACGATTCGCGTGCTCAATGTAGGCGGCGGACTGGGCGTAGATTATTACGGGCCAGACGAACGTCCGATTGCGGATTTCGAAACCTATTTTGATATTTTCGATCGGTTCTTGGAGCGTACATCCAACCAAGAAGTGCATTTCGAACTCGGGCGTGCTTTGGTAGCACAATGCGGCTCACTAATAAGCAAAGTGCTTTATACGAAGAATGGGGTAAAAAAGCATTTCCTTATTCTGGATGCAGGTATGACCGAGTTGATGCGCCCAATGCTTTACCAGGCGTACCACAAAATAGAAAAAGTAGGCGCGGCAGGAGAGGATACGATGAATTACGACGTCGTCGGACCGATCTGTGAAAGTACAGATGCTTTCGGCAAGGAGGTTCCATTGCCAATCAGCGAGCGAGGAGATTTGATTGCCATTCGTACCGCCGGTGCTTACGCGGAAGTGATGGCCTCCCGGTATAATCTACGCGATGAAGTGCGTTACTGTTACGCCAGCGGAGATCAACTGGAATCAGTCTCTATGTAAGGTTTAGTTACTGCTATATAGTAAATCAGGCGTGTTTTTAGGGGTGATATTCATCTCCTAAAAACGCGCCTGATTGATTAAAGGCCCATTTCTATCTAATTACTGCGGGTCGCTACTCTGGTATAGGATGCTTTTGGCAATATCGGCTATCAATGGATAGGTGTCGTCTAATATCGTGTCAAAATCTTCTATATCCACCCATGCTGCCTCATCAATATCTTCTTCCAACTGCGGGATTAGCTCTGGAGATTTATTGACTCCCATCTCGTACCAGTTTGTTTGCTTGAGTACGACTTTCCCGCGCATGGTGTAGGTATGGTAGGTAGTACAAAACTTGGCTCCGAGATAATCCACCTTCACGCCGCACTCTTCCTCTACTTCTCGCTTGGCTGCCGAACGCACTTTCTCGTCTTCTTCCAGTTTCCCTTTTGGCAGATCCCATTTACCAAGCCGATGGATGAAAAGATATTCTCCATGGCCATTCTTTACAACGCCACCTGCTGCCTTGATAACCTTGATGTTCTCTAAAAGGCTTTTAAAGAAGGATGTCGGATCAGGTAGGATCAACAAGTAGGTAATCGGATCGGATAAACTGGTGCTGGCTTTAAAAAGTTTTTCTATATCAATTTCTTGTAAACCAATCGTTTGAGGATTGACTAAGTGCTGCGGTACGAAATCTGCTAAAATTAGCAGGTTCTGGTTCATATAAATTTTATAAATTTGTGGCATGAATAACTACAATGAGGTTGAACAAAAAATTGCTGAATCGCTTCTGCAAATTAAAGCAATTAAATTGCAACCTAAAAACCCTTTTACTTGGGCATCGGGTTGGAAATCGCCTATTTATTGTGACAATCGCATCACACTATCTCATCCATCCATAAGAACCTATATCAGACAAAATTTATCGCAACTTATTCAGGAAGAGTACGGTACGGTAGATATGATATCAGGTGTTGCCACAGCAGGAATCCCTCAGGGAGCTCTGGTAGCGCAGGATTTAGGTCTTCCTTTTACCTATGTTCGCAGTAGCGCGAAAGAACATGGTCGCCAAAATCTGATTGAAGGTGAAGTAAGTGGTGGTCAACGTGTGGTGGTTATCGAAGATTTAGTGTCTACAGGAAAGAGTAGTTTGGCAGCTGTACAGGCATTGCGCGAAGCGGAATGTAATGTCGTTGGCTTAGTTTCCATCTTTACCTATGGTCTGGATGCTGCTGAAAAGAACTTTAAAGATGCTAAGTGTAAGTTGCATAGCTTGTGTAACTATGATGCATTGATCCACGTGGCTTTGCAAAATGGCTACATCATGGAGTCGGATATGGAGGTGCTGCAAGACTGGCGCAAAAACCCATCGACCTGGGGTCAGTAGATTTGGCCTGTTAGTTGTTCTGGTTCTTTAAAAAACACACTCGATATGACTATTATTCAAAATTCCACCGTTATCCATAAGCCGATAGGCGATGTCTATACATTCTTGTCAGATCTAAACAATCATGAGCAATTGATGCCAGACAATATCTATAACTGGTCGTCGACCACAGATGAGGCACAGTTTACGATCAAAAACATGACGAAGCTGGCCTTGCGCATCAGTCAGCGCGTGGAAAACAAAGAATTAGTTTGTGTACCGTCTAACGATGTGCCTTTTGAGATATCGCTCCACTGGAAGGTAGAAGAGGCGGGAGAAGGGCAGACAAAAGCAAGCTTTGTCATTGAAGCACAATTGAACATGATGATGAAAATGATGGCTTCCGGTCCCTTGCAAAAACTAGTAGACCATCAGGTAGCTCGCCTAAAAGAAGTATTAGGCTAAGCGAGCTTTTATATAACTTATTGAATGAAGCGTGCAGGAAATCCTGCACGCTTTCTTTTTGCCCAGTATATGCCGTCTTTGCATTCACATTTATTCCTTAATTTTGCGGCATGATTACCTCCGATATTATTTCTTCTGATACCATTGTGGCATTAGCCACATCTCCTGGCGCGAACGGTGCGATCGCTGTGATCCGGCTATCGGGTGCGGAAGCCATCAACATTGCCAATACCGTTTTTAAAGGAAAGGATTTATCTCAGCAAGCCACGCATACGCTGCACTTTGGCACTATAAGAGATGGGGAAGATATTGTCGATGAGGTCGTCATCTCGCTATTCAAAGGTCCGAACTCCTATACCAAGGAGCATGTAGTTGAAATATCAACGCATAACTCTACTTATATTATTGAGCGGGTGCTCAGCCTGTTGATCCGCCATGGTGCGCGCGCCGCTAAGCCCGGAGAATTCACCTTGCGAGCGTATCTCAATGGTGGCTTGGATCTATCGCAGGCCGAGGCGGTAGCCGATCTCATTGCTTCTGAAAATAGAGCATCGCATGAGATCGCTATGAATCAAATGCGTGGCGGTATCAGCAGCGAATTGCAACGTATGCGGGAGCAGCTGATCAATTTTACTGCATTGCTGGAGCTAGAATTGGACTTTGGCGAAGAAGATGTCGAATTTGCGGATCGTTCGGAATTCCTATCGCTGATCGCTACGCTGAAATCTCATGTGACGCAACTGATTAATTCTTTCGAGTATGGCAATGCAATTAAGAATGGGGTACCGGTAGCGATTATTGGTAAGCCGAACGCTGGCAAATCTACTTTGCTGAATACCTTGCTGAACGAAGAACGTGCTATTGTGAGCGATATCGCCGGCACGACGCGCGATACTATTGAGGAGATGATGACCATCGATGGCGTCACGTTCCGTTTTATAGACACGGCGGGGTTGCGTGACACGTTGGATACGATCGAAGCCATTGGTGTAGCGCGTGCCAAGGAAAAGGTGGCTGCCGCTAAGATATTGCTGTACTTGTACGATTCCGAAAGCAACACAGCGGAAGAAGTGATTACACAGATCAAAGCCTTCCATCGGGAAGGTTTGATCACTATTCTGGTGCGCAATAAGATTGATCTGGAGGGAGGTTATTCTGCTAATGAATTTGATGATCAAATTAAAGCCGCACTGTTCCCAGATGGGTATGCGGATGAGATTGTTGCGATCTCAGCCAAAGATCCGGCGTCTGTCGCTCGCTTAACGGCATCTTTAGTAGACAGAATACGAGGAATGGTTTCCGATAATCAGCAGGTGATTACCAATATTCGGCATGTAGAAGCACTCAAATTAGCTTTCCAGTCGATGGAGGATGTAGATCACGGCTTTCAAATCGGCCTCTCCGGCGATTTGCTGGCATCACACCTTCGAGATGCCCTTCGTCATATCGGTACCATCACTGGGCAGATCGACGTAGATCGGGATATCCTGGGAACGATTTTCGGGAAGTTCTGTATTGGGAAGTAGTACTAGCGCGCTACTGCTAATATTTTTGATGTATACCCAATAAAGTATAAAATCATTTTATTTTTTTATACCCGAAGGGGTATAAATATGGACTCTTTATGTTTACTCACCATGCAGAATCGAAAGGAGCTAATTTACTCGCTAACAAGAAAGAAAAAAGATCTGCTGAAAAGGCGGTAGTATTACCAAGACGATCGACGTAAATGAGCTTTTCATTTCTTACAAATGCTTCAGACAATTAAAGCAGCCAACATATAAATCATTAAATAGTTCCAAGAAGCTCGCGGAATTACTTAAAAATATTTGGAACACAGATGATCTTATTGTACGAGAAAGTTTCTACTTACTTTGCTTTTCACAAAGGATGGATCTTATTGGGTTTTACGAAGTTTGTGATGGAGGATTTGATTGTATAGCAGTTGATGACAGATTGTTATTTACTGCTGCATTGCTGTGCCGGGCCTCATCCATCGTGATCGCGCATAACCACCCGGATCTCTACGGCCAAGTGATGCGGATATAGCTTTCACTAAGTGCATAACACGCGCAGGAAAAATACTATCAATTAAGATGCTAGATCATATCATACTTACTTCAGAAGATCACTATTCGTTTCTGGATAACGGAGACTTATAATAATTCCCTGGTTGCGTAGTCTTCCAACAAAATATGGACGCCTCGAAATAATTGGTCCTCTTCAGACACAGGGCAAAGGGCAACCTGAACTAAAGGCGAATAAACGTGAACTCATAGCCAACTAACAGTGAACCTATGGCCAGCTAATCGCGAACTAACAAGCACCGCACTAAGGTTATGAAGTCCGTACCAAGGGCGGTGTAGACAAGCAACGCATCATGGACGATCCAAGTTTCCAGCGTACCTGGCAGAACATGAGCGAATTTGGATCTGCCGCAAGTATGTCCAGACAGATTCGCCAACAGTTGAACAACATTACCCGAGGCGCAGCAGATTCCTCGTCGACCAATCGCCTTATATCGCGGTGGTTTCGCCGAAAAAGCGAGCAGAAACTAAAATTTTGATATATTTGGTAAATTATGAAATCTATGAAAACCAGACATTCCAAAAGGACGTATTGGAGAGACGTCATGTTCTTCGCTTTAGGTGTAATCTTATACAAAATTATTGTTGACTTCGCTTTTCCCCTGTTTTCTTAACCCTAAAATTCATAAATCTAACCTTACAAACTTATGTTAAGTAAAATTGACTTCAAGAGCACATCGGATGATGATTTAATACGTAAATCAAAAAAGATGCAAAGACATTACAAAATATCTTTAACATCTGCGATCGTATTGTCAATCGCATCGATTGTCTCGATTATTGATGGTAATGCCAAAGTGTATACATTTTTGTTTATTCCTTTGCTTTTACTGCTGATCGCTAACCGTCGACAGCGCAAATCTATCTTAAACGAGCTGGAACAGCGCAAAACTGCTTGATGAAAGATCATGTATTTACTTACTTAGTTAGGACGAGTGTAAGCGCTCTTTTCACTGATCATATATCACTACTTAATAGCATTTAATTCAATGAAAAACCAAAGCAATAGCCTAAATACAATATCTATGGAAGAGCTTTTGAAAAAAAAGGCTTCTGTTCGGGGTGTAATCATAGGTACTACTTTATCTACGACATTATTAATAAGCATACTGATATACTTAGCCATAAGTAAGGATAAATTCGCACTACTAATAGTGGCTACAATTCTTCCACTGACTCTAACACCGAGTCTGATATACTTGAAGAACATTAACGACGAAATCGGAAGAAGAAGTTAATTGTCATAAAATATTTTATTAGTCATTTTTACTACAAAACGAATGATAATTTTTTTGTTTGTTATTTCAATCGTTTTATCTATTTTTGTTTGAAATAACAATCATTAATTGTGAGAAAGCAATCTGTGCTACCTAATTTTCAAGCTGCATTGCAACAAATGGGCGAGAATATTAAACTTGCACGTAAGCGAAGGAAGTTAACTACGGTTCAAGTGGCGGAGCGCGCCGGAATCGCTCGATCGACTTTGTATCTAATCGAAAAGGGAGAGCCTAGTGTGGCGATGGGCGCCTATTTTAATGTACTACGCGTTTTACGTCTTCAAGATGATTTCTTAAAATTAGCAGCAGATGATGTCTTTGGACGTAAACTTCAGGATTTAGATTTGTTGTAAGATGGCTTCATGAGCAAAATTATAAGTTGTCGTAAGCATTACATCAATTAAAATTACACGGAATAGTCACTATATTTACTACTTGTAACAATCCAATTATGAAGAACTTCCTATTCCTATACACATTTCTGCTGCTTGGCCTCAACTCACATGCCCAAACGGCCAACCTTAAAAGCCAAGTAAAAACGGATACTATTCATAGCGAGATCCTAAATGCGGATCGGGCGTATACCATCTACTTGCCGAAGGGTTACGAAAGTAACACAGACAAGAAATATCCTATTTTATATTTGTTGCATGGTTTGTCTGGCATTAACAGCAGCTGGTTCGAAAGTGCCAGCGTAAAGCAGGTGCAAGATCAATTGGCCGCAAGTGGCGAATCCGTGGATATGATTATTGTAAGCCCCAATGCTGGAGGTAATCCAGACACGGAATGGAACGGTTATTTTGATATGCCCGGTTGGAATTATGAGCAATTCTTTTACAAAGAATTTTTACCACATATTGAAAGTATGTACCGGGTGATTGGCAATAAGCAGAATAGAGCCGTAGCAGGTCTATCTATGGGCGGAGGAGGAAGCACAGCCTATGGGCAACGTCACCCAGAGTTATTTGGATCGGTGTACGCCATGAGTGCACTGATGGACCTTCCTGAAAATCGTAACAATCAGACGGATCAAAACAGCCAGACCAAGCGCGCGTTGCTCACTAAATCAGTAATCGAAAATAGCTGTGTAGATTATGTGATTAATGCCACAGAAGAGCAGAAGGAGGCCTTGCGGAGTATTCGTTGGTTTGTAGATTGCGGCGATGACGATTTCCTATTAGATTCCAATATCGATTTTTTTCGCGCCATGCGCAACGCCAAAATTCCGCTTGAATTTAGAATAAGAGATGGAGCACATGATTGGCTCTATTGGCAATCGGCATTGTTGGATTGTCTGCCATTTGTTTCACAGAGTTTTCAGCGATAATCTGAGTCTATAATCAATTCGGAGATCAGTTTCGATAGAGTAGACGCTAACTATTGACTTCCTGGAGAGCCGGGAGATCGCACTGCAATTTTGGGATAAAGATCAGAAGGATATGGATGATGGTATCGCCAAATACCCGTTCTCGCGTGGTAAACACCACATTTTTTTCAACGATATTCTTATTGAAATCGGACAATCTAACTGTACACTAAAGACATTATGTAACTATTTCGTATTTAAAAGCACTATTTATTGATAATTTGGTTAAGTTTGGCTTTAATTAGACTTATAATAAATAAAGCCAGATCATATATGAAGACTTATCAACTAGCCCTACTACTTTTTGGTCTTAGTACAGGTGCTGCCTCCGCACAAAGCCAGAATGTATTTTTGAGCCGCGATTTTTGGGGAACGAACCCAGACCTGAATAAAGTAAAAACATTAACAGCCGAAGGAAATAATCCTGCCGAATCCAATGCAGCGTCTTTCGATGTGCCCACCATGGCAATCAATAGCGGTGCTTCCAACGATATTATATTCTACTTGCTGGACCAAGAGGGAAACCCAGTAGATAAGAAAACACACCATAGTCGCCATTACTTACACTGGGCTGCCGCGTCTGGCAATAAAGAAGTCGTAGACTACCTGTTAAAGAAAGGTGCTGACGTGAACTATGCTGACAGTTATGGCGTACCTATTGCAGCGTATGCGGCGGGCAATGGGAATACCAATACGGCAATATACGATGCATTATTTGAGAAAGGTGTCGACCCGAAAAAGACCTATGCCGATGGTGCCACACTTTTGATGTTAGTTGCCCCGGGTGACGAAGATCTAGCTTTGGTGGAATACTTCGAAGCTAAAGGTCTTTCCATCAAAGATAAAGATGCACACGGCCGTACTGTAGCCGATTATGCGGCGAAGTCCGGCAAGCCTGAGTTAATCGAAAAATTAATTCAACGCGGATCAAAGTTAACTGACAATGCACTGTTTTTTGCCAGCCAAGGATATCGTAGAGAATCCAACGGTTTGGATACCTACCAGTATCTAGTCGAGAAAAAGGGGTTAAATCCACAAGCGATCAGCCACGATGGTGCTACCGTGTTGCACGGATTAGTACGTGGAGGTAATATGGAAATTATCAATTATTTCCTGGCTAAAAATGTTCCGGTAACCAAAGCGAATAATGATGGTACTACGGCATTGATGCTAGCATCGGCTGGACAAAATGAGGAGGTTGTAGCCGCATTATTAAGCGCTGGTAGCGAGGTAAATGCCATCAACGAAAAAGGAGAATCAGCGCTGACGTTAGCAGTAGGCAACGGTTCGCCAGAAAATGTAAAACTATTGCTGGCACAAGGCGCAGAGACAGGTTTGTTAAACAAAGATGGACACAATCTGGCCTATTATTGGTTCAACTCCCATCGTGCTGCTACAGGTCGTGGTGCCGGTCGGGAAGGTGCAGCGACTACATCCGCTAACCCGTTCGAACAAAAGCTAGCGCTTCTGCAAAGCAAGGGAATTGATGTTGCTGCGCCACAAGCAGATGGCAGCTCCCTTTTCCACTTAGCGGTAGCGAAAGAAAATATAGATTTAGTACAGCAGGCTGCAAAGTTGGGTGCTAATATCAATGCGCAGGATAAAGAAGGGGTGACGGCATTGCACAAAGCAGCCTTGATTGCGAAAGATGACAAAATGCTTAAAGCATTAGTTGCGCTTGGAGCAGATAAGTCGTTGAAGACCGAATTTGATGAAACGGCGTTCGATCTGGCGCAGGAAAATGACTTTTTATCCAATAATGAAGTTTCTACAGACTTCTTAAAATAAGCAAATGAATACAACTGTGAAAATACTGTTGGCTTTGGCCTTAGGATTAGGTTTTATGTCTTCCGTTGCTGCTCAGTCCAGCAAATATAAATGCATGATTCAAATGAATGCGTACGAAGGCGAAGCGGCCTACGTAATCATTTCTTTGATAAACCCCCAAGGTGGCTATGAAAAGACCTTGTCTGTACTGGGGCCAGACAAACAATGGTACAATACTTTGAAAGAGTGGGACAAATTCCAAAACAAAACCAAGGAAAAGCTACACGCAGTAACTGGAGCTTCTGTCGGTGGTGGTGATCGCGCGGTAAAAGTGCTGGAAATAGATAACGATAAATTGAACAAAGGTTATAAATTACGTTTCGAGTCGGCTGTAGAAGAGCAGAAGTACCACACGGCAGATGCGGAAGTATCACTAACGACAGACGGTATTACCGCACGAACAAATGGAAAGGGTTACATTCGGTTTGTAAAACTGACGAAAGCCCAATAGTTCGCCAACAATGACGTTATCGGTTTGGAGGTACGCGCACCTTTTGTTAGCGTTGATATCCTCCTTGTTCTTACTCATACTATCGCTTACCGGTGTTATACTTGCTTATGATGCGGTGGAGGATAATAGTAGCTCGTATCGATCCACGAGTTTAGACAGTCTCTCCGTCGCCCAAACTGTGCAGGTTGTTAAGAATCTATACCCGGAGATTATCGAGCTGTCGGTGGATAAGCAATCCCGGGTATACATAGATGCGCTGGACGAGGAGAGTGAGACAGTAAAAGGATACATTGATCCTCATACCGGATTACTGTTGGGGCCTGTGGCAAAGAAGAGCGACTTCATCCAATGGACGACCACCTTACACCGGTCGTTGTTTCTGCATGAAACAGGGCGTATTGTAGTCGGCGTGGTTTCTTTCCTACTCTTGCTGATTACCCTTACCGGTATCCTTCTGATCGTTAAAAGACAACAAGGCTGGCGACATTTCTTTGGAAAAGTACATCGGGACTTCTTCGCACAATATTTCCATATTGTAAGTGGCAGGTTTATGCTCATTCCTGTCCTGATGATTTCCCTAACAGGGACCTATCTTTTTCTTGTGAGGACAGGTATCTTGACTAAGCCAGAGCTGCGACAAGAATATAACTTGGAGGAGCGTACAGCAGAAGAGTGGGGTGAGAAGCAATTGATGCCGGCAGATTTTCCGATTTTTCAAGAAATTATGCTGGACGAGGTCGAACGGCTGGAATTTCCTTTTATGGAAGACGATCCAGAGGAATACTTTGTACTTACTTTAACGGATCGGCAAGTTACGGTGCATCAAATAAGTGGTGAGGTTGTGGAAGAAACACGCTATGCCTACGCTGCTGTTTGGGAAAAACTGAGTTTGGATTTACATACCGGACAAACTAATCGGGTATGGGCTGTTATTTTAGGCTTAGGGGCATTAAATATTCTCTTCTTTATCTATTCGGGGTTTGTTATTACATTTCGCAGAACCGGCACAAAGATCAAAAATAAATATCGCGCTCATAATGCCGAGATCATCTTACTGTATGGCTCGGAAAATGGCAGTACCTTGGCCATGGCCAACCGGGTATTTAAGCAATTACTGGATCAGGGCGAACGTGTTTTGCTCACCAATATGGATCAATATACCGTTTATCCCAAAGCGCGGGAAATGGTGATCTTCACCTGTACCTACGGATTGGGCGAAGCGCCGAGCAACGGAAAGAAATTCGAGCAGCTCTTGTCTGCCTCTCTCCAGCAGCAACCGATCGGTTTTTCCGTTTTGGGATTTGGATCTCGATCCTATCCGGATTTTTGCGCATTTGCATATCATATCGATACGGTATTAGAATCGCAGGCTTGGGCGAAGCGTACACTACCTTTGCACACCGTTAACGAAAAATCAACCGCAGATGTGGTGGCTTGGGCGCAGGAATGGAGTAAGGAAACGCTGATGACCTTAGCGACAGCCGAAACCGTATATGCTTCGGCGCAACCACCGTTACACCAACTGACCGTAATCTCCAAAACCGCCGTAATCAGCGATCACGATCCCGTGTTTAAGGTTATTCTAAAACCCAAAAAGCGCCTCCGTATTGCTTCTGGGGATCTGTTGGCCATCTATCCGGACAATGATGCGAAGGAACGGTTTTATTCGATCGGTTTAACGGGCGGAAAGATCCAACTCATCGTCAAACTTCATCCAGAAGGGTTAGGCTCCGGCTACTTACACTGCCTGGCAGCAGGTGATCGTTTATCGGCTCGTTTGCTGCCGAATCCCAACTTCCACCTGCCGAAGAAGTCGAAACCAATAGCCATGGTGGCTAATGGAACAGGCATAGCACCTTTTCTGGGAATGGTAGACGCTAATAAAAAGAAAAGATCTATCCGTTTGTATGCCGGATTTCGGTACAAGACGCCCTCTAATGAGGAATATGCCGCATTTGCTAATCAGCAGATAGCGAAGCGACAACTGTCATCCTATCATGTCGCCTATTCCCGGGAGAAGAGTAGTCAGTACGTACTGGATCTAATTCGACAGGATTCGAACTACTTTGAACAACTGCTACGAGATGGCGGCGTGATCATGATCTGTGGCGCGCTGCAAATGCAACGTGATGTAGAAGTAATTTTGGAAGCTATTTTGCACTATGCCGGCCTAGCGAACCTAGAACATTACCGAAGCAAAGGGCAACTTTTAACAGACTGCTACTAATGAATGCTGGATGGCTGCATACATGCCGGAAGGCGTTGGTGTTTGGTGCTTTAGTCATCACTAGCCATGCACTGATGGGGCAGGAGATCCTGCTTACCCGACAGGCCACTTTGATGGGATCGGTTTTCGATATCAGTATCGTTGACGTGGATTCTGCACAGGCGAATCAACATATTGATCAGGTCATTGCAGAAGTAATCCGTATCGAAAACCTGATCTCGGAATGGCAACCGCACACCCCCATATCGCGAGTGAATCAGCAGGCAGGAGCTCGTCCTGTCGTGGTAGATCGAGAAGTATTTGAACTGACAAAGCGGGCACTGATGTATTCTCAACTATCGGATGGCGCTTTTGATATTAGCGTGGCCGGACTGGATCAGGTGTGGCGATTTGATGGCAGCATGAATGAATTGCCAACGGAGGAAATGGTACAACGAAGTATAGCGCACGTAGGATATCAATACATCGTATTGGACAGTGCCGCCTCGAGCATTTACCTGAGCAAGAAAGGCATGAAGATTGGCTTTGGATCCATTGGGAAAGGTTATGCAGCCGACAAGGGACGAGAATTGATGCAAAAGCTGGGGGTAAAAGGTGGGATCGTTAATGCTTCTGGCGACTTGGCGACTTGGGGAGCACCTCCACAAAAGCAGTATTGGAAGATCGGGCTGAATCATCCGTTTCGTCCACATAAAATGATACAGGTTTTGAAGCTGGAGGAGGAGGCGGTGGCTACCTCAGGCAGTTATCAGAAATACGCCGAAATAGCGGGTACTCGGTATGCGCACATTATTAACCCCAAGACTGGATACCCATCTACTGGCCTTACCAGTGTCAGTATATACGGACCGTCGTGCGAAATGGCCAATGCGCTGAGCACATCCATCATGGTATTGGGGCGTGAAAAAGGGAAAGCTTTGATGAAAGCTTTCCCCGGTTACCATTATATTTTTGTGACAGATGCAGGTCGCATCTTAAAGAGTAGAAAGCACTAGAAACGTACCATTAAGTGGCTTTCTTGCCAGCAATTTGCCGGATATCGGATCAAAAACGACTACCAAACTATTCATCGCCTGCATCACCGATCTGATCAATCACGTAATCTAATGGTTCTATATTGGTCTCCGCACCCACGTAGCCGTTATTCTGGTTAATGTTTCCCTGCGGATTTCCGTTGATGGCACTAATGGGTACCGGCCACAGCACGTGATACGGACTCATGCGGTAGTTAATCCCAAAGTTTGTCCGCACCCCTTTATTATAAAAGTCGCTTTTAGCCATCACCCGATCGTAGAAGTAATTGTTTTCGGAAAAGTTGACCAAGCTATACGTTTTACCTTCTTCGGAGGTAGCCCCGGTTTTAGCAAAGATATAAGCGACGCGGGTGATCTCTGTTTTTCGTGGTTCTTCGTAATATAATTCCCTAGCCCTTTCGTCTAGCACGATGCCGATATTCACATCTGCTGCCGCAATAGGCAGTGCATTAGCGCGCGTTCTTACGGCGTTAATATCTGTCGCGGCACTAGCTAAATCGCCCTTCCATACGTAGGCTTCGGCACGAAGTAGCAGCGTTTCTGCCAGGCGGAAAACGTACCAATCGGAGTTACCACCCGCAGGCTGCACGCGCTGTGGATCTTCTACATACAGCTTGTAATGTGGCCAATCAAACCAAAACCGTATGCTATCGGTGGTCAATAGTCCGCCTTGCGCATTACGCTTCTGTAGTGGTTGTCCGTAACTTGGATCACTACCTTTTAAGCCTGGCGCATTGTACACCAAATCCTCCATACGCATCCAATTCCCCGGTGCATGGCGTAAGTCGGTGTCATCCGTCCACAAGCTATGTTGGCTATACCAGGTTGGTCGCACACGACCGATTCCACGGCCATATTGCAATACCTGCGGTAGCTCGATGGTATGCAGATCCGACATGGCGCGATTTCCGGCCGGCGTCACAATGCCGGCATTGCTCCAGAACGGCAGACCATTTCGCATGGACTGCACGCCACCGGATTGATTGCCATCCAGGTTGATACGGTCGATCACCAGGAATAAGGCTTCGCGGTTGTTCGACAGCGATTTATTTTCCGGACGATGCAGATCCCAAATGACATTCCGACTCGCATTGGTTTGCGCGGAGCCAAAGCGCGTGGTCATTAAGCTATATGTACCGCCGTTGATGACGTTGTTTGCAGATTGTATCGCGTCGTCAAAGTAACCTAAAGCTAGATTGACTTTGGTGAGCAAATGACTGACGGCACCTTTAGTTACCTGCCCTTTATTGACATTATCGGGAACCCATTCCTGGGCAAATTCCAAATCTTCTTTGAGTTGTTCGAGGATGACTTCCCGCTTGGTACTGTAGAAATCCAATTTCGGTTCGGTGGCCATAAAGAATACCGCAGGCACATCCCCAAATTGGTGTACCAGGCGATAGTAGCGCAGCGCCCGGTGAAAGTAAGCGGCACCCAAGAGATGATTTCGTTCGTCTTCGCTAGCATAATCCTGCGGAACATCGATATAATGGATGGCCGTGTTCGCGTAGCGAATGCCGCGATAGCCTTCTTTCCAATACCATTCAATACGATTTTCGTATTCAATATTGTCCAGGTCACCATCTGGTGTGATGGCTTGATTAAGATCAATGGCCGGACCGGGCTTGTCGGTACTACCCGACACGGCGATATCCGAATAAATCATTTCCGTCACAATGGGAGCGCCGTCGCCCATAAATTCAATCCGGGCGTTACGCTCGCAGGCGACTAGGGTGGCCCATAGGGCGGCAGAACTTTGAAAAGTTTCATCGGGCGTGTAGATGGAAAGCGGATTTGGCTCTAAAAAAGAGCGCTTACAACCTTGTGTTACCATGGCCAGTAGGAGGAAAGAATATATGGAGTATTTTGAAAACGTTTTCATACGATGGGTAGCTTTAAATTATAGAGTGATGTCCAATCCGATGGTGTAAAATCTGGGTGTGGGGCCAGGGCCATTACTCGGATCCCATTCTGGATCCCAGAAAGACCATTCTGGTGCCCACATGCCGGCATTTCGCACATTGGCAAATACACGCAGCCCACGTAGACGGTAGCGCTCCAACCATTCGGTGTTGACATTGTAAGCCAAGGAAATATTATCTATCCGCACAAAGGAACGCTTGCGGTATACGTTGAAACCGGTCGCACTGCCTTCGTTGGAATTAATGCGTGCCCATTCATTGGAAGGATTCTCTGGTGTCCAGTACGGAAAAGCATAGCTATTTCTGCGATCCGGAAATCCATCCCGACTTTTCAAGGAATTGAAAGGAGATTGATGCCCCCATAATGCATACATAGAGATCGAAGCCGAGAAGTTCTTTAGGAATTGAAAATCATTTCGGAAAGACCAACGGTATCTAGGTTCTGTAAAGCCTAAAAACTGGCGGTCTGCATTGCTGAACCGGCCATCGCCGTTCACATCCTCTAATCGATAATCTCCCGGTTGAAGACCATAACGGGCGGCTTCTTCTTCTTGCCCCAATTGATAAATCCCTTGGGCTTTCCAATCCCAGATGGCATCAATCGGTTGCCCGATGAACCAGCGGTTTTGGATATCGTTGAGCTCTTGGCCATCGGGACCATAATCGCGGTAGATATGCTTAATCGCATTACGATTCAGTTGAAACAAAGCGGTGGAGCGCCAGCTAAAATTCTCTCGGGAAATATTTAAAGAGTTCAAAGTAACCTCAAAACCCCGATTCCGCACTTCCCCTAAATTGTCCATCACATTATCAAAACCGATAACATTTGGCAGGCTGCGTAAGACCAATAGATCCGTAGAATTCATCTGATAATATTCCAGATTACCTGATAGGCGGTCATTAAACAGGGAAAAGTCTAGTCCAAAGTTGTACGAGGTATTTCTTTCCCAGCGGAAGTTGGGGTTTTGCATGCGGTTCACCCAGAGCTGATTGGCTTGAATAACAGATCCGTCTGGTCGTACATAGAGGTACTTACCTGTCGTGAGGTCGGCCAACGCAACATACATATCTCTGCCTGCACCCACATCGCGGTTTCCGTTGCTACCCCAAGAAGCCCGTAGCTTTCCGTAATTGAACCAGTCCACATCAAAAAAGGACTCTTCAGAGAAAGTCCATGCTCCTGCAATGGAACCGAAGCCAGCGCGCGGATGCCGCTGTCCAAAGGCCGAATAGCCATCGCGACGGTACGTTCCGGTGATGGTATAGCGATCTTTCAAAGTATACACCATGCGCGCCATCAAGGCATCGCCCGTGCTGTAGCTATCATAGCTGCCGATAATGGGGTTGATCCCGTTGCCAATACCGTGAAAACCCAAATCGTCGTTCGGATCAAAATTATCGTTCGACATATTGTTGTCCCAACGTTGTAGCTTCTCTGCATTGGCGAGTAAGGTGACATCAAAGCGATGCATACCCGCAAATTCCTTGTTCCAGTTTAGGATATTATCGACCTGCCAGAAGTAGGTAGTCCGCTGCTGACGAGATGCTCGACCACCAAAAGTGGCCCAGCTTTCATGTGTAGACCGCTCATGGTTATAGCGCTCGTACAGTTCCAGCCGTGGAGTGAAGTTCGTCGTGAAGGTAAATCCGAGTGGGAGTTTTAACTTGGCGAAGATCGTACTGTTTAGAGAATTGGTACGATCGATGCGATCCGTATGAAAAGCGTCGTAGCCAGGGCTCACACCGCCAGAAACTTCGTTGTTAGGTCGCCAAGTTAAGTTGCCTTCTGCATCGAATTGATCGCCGTAAGGTGATAGGGCGGTGATCTCCCCCCAGGCATGTGGTATGGCGCTGTCATCTCGGGAAACCGCCTGAAGATTCATTCCGAAAGACAGAAAGCTCGTTACATTCGCCTCGAGATTGACGCGGGTACGCAAGGTCTTGAAGCGGTCTCCTACGATGATTCCTTCATTATCCAAGTAGCCTGCACCTACATAATAGGATATGTCTTTGTTTTTACCTGATACGCTCAGATTGTGATCCTGTCGCAAACCTTGTTGAAAAACCTGACTATACCAGTCCGTCACGTTCCCATTCATATAATTGTCTACTTCGTTGGGTTGCAGGTTTAGGCGTCTCAGCCAGACCCGAACCGGGTCGCCAGATGACTGATCGTAACCCAACCAGGTATCTGTACTGATGTCGCTAGGTAAATTTCGTGGATCATCAAACTGGAAAGGTTGTGCATTTTCATTGATGCTTTTGAATACGTCGGATCGCCAGTTGACGAAATCTTGTCCCTGATGTACCGGCTGGTTGATGGCCATGGTGGCCAGGCCAATTGTGGTATTGTAGTTAATGAGTGGCTTACCTTCAGTACCTTTTTTAGTGGTTACCAAGATCACGCCGGAAGCTGATTTCGCACCGAATACGGCGGCGGCGCTGGCATCTTTCAGTACATCGACCGTTTCTATATCTGCCGGGTTAATATCTTCCCAAGCACCGTAGTAAATGGCTCCGTCTAGGACGATGAGTGGACTCGTGCCAGCATTTAGGGACGTTCGTCCTCGAATTTGCAGAGAACCACCACCCTTGGCACGTGAACTAAAACCAACATTCAATCCGGCGACATTTCCCCGTAGTGCATCGGTCAATTGCGTGGGCGCTTCATTTTCGATTTTTTTCGCATTGAGCGAGGAAACAGCACCCGTCACATCTCGCTTTCGCATCGTGCCATAACCCACGACCACCACTTCATCGAGATCTGCCGCGACGGCACCCATGGTAATATCGATGTTGGTTTGGCTTTGAACACTTCGTTCTACATTAGGATAGCCGATGAGCGAAAAAACCAAGATCGCATCTGGAGCCACGTTTTCCAGCGTATACCTTCCTTCGCTGTCTGTGCTGGTTCCTGTGTTGGTTCCCTTTACTTCTACCGTGACATTTTCCAATGGATTGTTCGTCTCTGCCTCCCGCACGAATCCCCGAACTTGTATCGGATCTTGGGCATGTAGATGTGTGGGCATCATAGAAAAGGAAATATACAGCAGTAATAGTTTACAGATGACAGACACCCGACAAGGGGGCCGCCTAGATAACATCATCATATGGGTATTATTTTATGTTTATAATTCAGTTAGTGTGACTGAACAATCCTAATGGAAGAAGCTAATTCTCCCAAAACGACTGGATTTTCCTTTTGGTCATCAGATAGCCAAAAGTTGTTCATCAAAAGTAGGGATTCAAATAGGGCAGGGGTTGCCATATTGTATCAAAATATAGCGATATAGTCTCAATCGCCTTTCGGAAATACGAGGGCGCTAAGGAAGGAAATTTCTACAAAAAGAAGGTAGAATGTAACTTAATGCAACTATTGTGATAGCTTCTGCTTGATAATCGCTAGATTTTCATCCTTTTTTTGTTGTCGCGTGCTAATAGCTGTTGGGGTGAAATAGTGGTGATTTTCTAAGAATTTTTCCTGCAAGCTATTCCAGTCGTTTTCTGTCTGTACAATGCCAAACATGGCTAACTCTTCGTAGAGTTTGTCGCCAATGACGAAGAAGTCGTCCCGACCGAGGTAATCCAAATCGGCGTCTGCTAGTATTTCTTCCAGGTGATTTTGGGGAGATTGTGGGATTTTGGTCGCCATAATCATGCCTTTGATAAGCGCGATATCGTGTTCTGCGTAGCCATATTCTGGCAGGTACGAAGCGGCAATCTCGCAGGAGCGTTCCTCATGGTTTTTGGAGCCATAGATAAAACCTGTATCATGAAATAACGCAGCAGTTACTATTAAGGTGAGCGTGTCTCCGGTGATGCCTTCGCTTCTTGCTATATTTTCTGCCGCATGAATCACATCTTTTACATGGGTGACGCTATGGTAAGAAAGGTGACCAGGAAGTTCGTCACGCAATTTCTGTATAATTATATCATGCAATTTATGGTATTCCATCCTCGTAATCTTATGCTTGGTATTCATCTATGGTGGAGTTCACAAAATACATGGGTATCTCGCCCTTACCTTTGGCCTCTACCAGTCCACGGTTTTCAAATATATAATAATCTTTCACTAGTTGATAAGTGGATTCGGAGATATTGATTTTGCCGGGCAAACTATGTTGCTCCAGGCGTGCGGCGGTGTTTACCGTGTCTCCCCAAATATCATAAGCAAACTTTTTAACGCCCACAATACCGGCTACCAAAGATCCGGAGTGAATCCCAATGCGAATATTTAAGGCATTGCCCTCATTTCTAAGCGCCTTTTCCCGTACATAGTCCAAGATATCGAGCGCAGCCAAGACCGTTTGGTGTGCATGATTGGACGTTTTGATGGGGATACCACATACCGCCAGGTAAGCATCGCCAATTGTTTTGATCTTCTCGAGCCCGTGTTTCTCCATAATTCTATCAAAAGCGGTGAAATCCTCGTGCAGTTCGGCAATCATACGCTCGGCACCCCAACGCTCCGAATTCTCCGTGAAATTGACGAAGTCGGTGAAAATAACGGTTACTTCCTCATGATAGCGCGTTTGCGTCGCACCGCGTTCCTTCAGTTCTTCGGCGATTTCCTGCGGTAGAATGTTGAGTAGCAATTCGTCCGATTTTTGCTTTTCTAACTGCAAATCTTCGGTACGTATACGCACTTCTTCTTCCAGATGGATATTCTGATTTTGCAGAATTTGCTGCTTTTCGTGTTCCTGCTCCAATGTTCGGGTGGAGAGGCGCTTTACTTCTGCTAGTTGTTGCTGTAAACTGGTATTTGTCTTGCCGAATTGATAGGCCAGATAGGCTGATATGGACAGCGGAAAGCTAATTAGGATGAGTAGTAACGCATTTCGGCTGTTGCTGTCCATAAAGTTGTTGATGGGATTGGCCTTCCCTAAGAAGGAGACTAAAAACAACAAGAGGATATAAGCAAAGCATGCCAAAATGCCACCACCCACGATAAATGCCGCACGCTCCCGACGAAGCATCGCGCGGAGTATGATGTAAAATGATTCTATTAACACCGCGAATAGGTAGAATGGAAATAGTAAGACCATGATGAGTGGCGACACCAGTGTAGAGAAAAAACAAAGCGCACCAATACCTAACATGATAATTCGTCGAATACGGCTGCGGCCGAACAATGTATTCGTAAATCCGGTCAATGCGACAGAAAATAATATGGACGTATACACCGAGGCTTTAACATAGAATAGATAGAGATCTATTTCATACGTAGATTGTATCTTAAATATCAGTATACAGAAGATGCCAATAGCCAGATTGTACGCTCCAAAATATAAATTATACCACCCTTTATAATAAAAGCAAAAAAGTAGGAAGTGTACCGCTGCTAATGCGCAGAAAACCCCGCTTAACACCATCGATACGGTGGTGATTTTTAGGTTTTTAGCAATGCTTTTCTCGTAATAGGTATTGGCATCGCGAAAGGAGATGTTAAAGTCTTTATAAGAATTCAACAATCCTGCACGAAAGCTGCCGTCTAAATCATTCATGGCATTCACCTTGGGATGGTTTTGATAGCGTACGGCAATGACATGCACACCGGTGTCTGCTACGGAAAAAGTAGTGGGAAAGCGCTTGCTTAATTCGTTTAATTTGGGTTCGTCCTGGCCTATAATGCCAACGGAGTCCAATAATATGCCATCTAAATAAATCTCCGACGCTCCGTTTTGCGAAATATCCAAACAAAGTGGCGTTCTTAATAATTCTGGCGCTACTCGAAATGATAGCCTACGCCATGCTATATAATGCGCATTACGCTTATCCACTTCGGTACCCCGTAGCGCCCAGCCGCTGTCATCGTATGTCGGTAATTTAAATTGGGGATCATCCTCGCCAATTGTCCTCCATAGCGAATCGTACTTTATGTCGTCTTTTTCTGTCAATATCTCCAGCAGAAGAACGCGAGGTTCACGTAAGCTATCTTGTGCATGGCTAGTTAGGAAAGAGAAAAGAAAGCAAATAAGGATTGAAATTCGTACGTAGCAAAACTTCTTGTCAGCATTCATGAAAGTCGGCATCCTGGTCAATCAAAAGTGGGTGATATGGTTAATTATGGTCTTAAAGATAGCTGTTTACGACTATATTATAAAGGACAGATGCGCATTATAAAAAAGAAACACCTGAAGCGGGGAACTTCAGGTGTTTCACTAACTAACCAATTATTAACCTAAATTATGAATACTTGTACATAATCAATACTTATGCCAAAAATATACTACAGTGTATTTTTTACACTTTTTAACAACTTTATTTTCTTATACCCATTCTCTGAAGTTGGTATGAAAGGCGTAATTGATATTAAAAGGTGTTTTGTTTCATTCGCGATTCAATATCTGGTGTCTTCATAAAGGACTACACTGGTTTTAAAATAATAGAGATTTCAACGTAGTGAAGAATATCTTTTCCACGTGAATTAATATTTTGTGTTTCAAAATTATCTTAAAGAGAAAATAATAATATTTTAACCTAAGTTGGTATAGTTGTAGTTTGTTTGTATAATTGTGTGTATGTCGACGAAATTGTTTGCAATTCGGCATAATGGAACGATCGAAACTTCTAGGCACGACTTGTTTTTCCTTCGAAACCATACTATTTAACCAAAATCAATAATATGAAAGTAATTTCCAGAGAAACTTTATTCACGCTATTGTTTTTTCTTTCCGTTGGCGCATATGCTCAACAGAAAGAATATGCTTGGGCCGAGGCAGAAGATGGTGGATATTCATACCGTTATGTAAATAACGATCCGACAGAATCCCGGTTTTATAAACTTAGTAATGGGCTAACGGTTATATTAAGTGCCAACAAAAAGCAACCACGCATTCAAGCCTATATCGCGACAAAGGCAGGAAGTAAAACCGATCCACAAAATCATACCGGACTAGCACATTATCTAGAGCATATGCTATTTAAAGGTACGGATACGTTTGGCTCACTGGATTGGTCTAAGGAGAAGCCGCTACTTGATCAGATTGATGTGCTCTATGAAGCTTACAATTCCACCACGGATGAAGAGGAAAGAAAAAGTATCTATCGTCGAATTGATTCGGTTTCGGGCGAGGCGGCGAGGTTCGCAATTCCCAATGAATACGATAAAATCATGGGCAATATGGGTTCAGAAGGAACCAATGCTTTTACCTCCTTTGAACAAACGGTGTATGTAGAAGACATTCCTAATAATGTGGTAGAAAAATACCTTGCTGTGCAAGCCGAGCGTTTCCGCGCACCCGTGCTTCGATTATTTCATACTGAACTGGAGACTGTTTACGAAGAGAAAAATATAGGACTAGATAATGATAGCAGGAAAACCTTTGAAGCGATGTTTGAAGCCATGTTCCCTAACAATAATTATGGCAGACAAACGGTGATTGGTACGGTAGAACATCTTAAAAACCCTTCACTCAATGCCATTCGTGAATATTATTCTACCTACTATGTGCCTAATAATATGGGTATAATTATGTCTGGCGATTTTGACCCGACTGAAATGGTACAGAAGATAGATCGAGCATTTTCTTACATGAAACCCAAAGATATTCCGGAATATACCTTCGCCCCGGAACCGGAAATTACGCAACCAGTTAGTCGAGAAGTGAAAGGACCAAGTACAGAGTTCGTGTATCTTGGTTTTCGCTTTCCAGGCGCCGCAACTGATGATGCGCAAATGCTGGATTTAATATCTAATGTCTTGACCAATGGAGCTGCAGGGCTTATTGATCTCAATCTGGTAAAAAAGCAAAAACTACTTGGAGCTGCGGCATTTGCTTACACATTAAAGGATTATTCGATACTTATGCTTCAGGGGAATCCTTCACAAGGGCAATCTTTGGAAGAAGTACGGGACCTACTGCTTGCGGAGCTTAAAAAGTTGCGCGATGGGAATTTTTCGGACGATCTAATCACCGCTATTATTAATAATGAGAGAAAAGCGGAGATTTCATTAAATGAAAGCTATAAAGGTAGGGCACGTGAGCTTATGGAGGCATTCACCTCGGAGGTAGACTGGGCGAAAAATGTAGGGTATACAGATCGATTGGCCTCGTTGACCAAAGATGATGTAGTCGCATTTGCCAACAAATATTTGAACAATGATAATTATGTAGTAGTATACAAGCGCCAGGGAACAGATGATCAGGTAGTTAAAGTACAGAAGCCAGAAATAACACCCATTGTGCTGAATAGGGATAGCGAATCTGCCTTTTCTAAAAATATTAATGCTTTACCTGAAGCGAGTATAGAACCTGTGTGGCTGGATTACGAGAAGGACGTGACCAAGGGTAAACAGGATGATATAGAGATTTTAGCGGTAGAAAATAAAGACAATGCATTATTCAATCTATCCTACCAATATGCTTTTGGGAAATGGGATAATAAATTGCTGCCTCTGGCATTGGATTATCTAAAATACTTGGGTACGAAAGACAGAGATAGCGAATCGTTTAGTCAGGCATTTTATCAACTGGCCTCGAATTTTTCGGTATCAGCAGGTAATGAGGAAACGCGAATCAGTATCTCAGGCTTAAATGACAATTTCGATGAAACAGTTTCTTTGATTCAGGATCTTTTGAGAAATTGTATAGCAGATGAAGAGGCTTTTGATGCCTATATTTCGCGGTTGAAAAAATCTCGTTCGAATGCTAAAGAAAATAAACAGGCTATCATGGAAGGGCTGCGTGCTCATGCAAAGTTTGGTGCGGAAAATCCATTTAATTATACGCTTAGTGATGCCGAATTGGACGGGTTGACCGCTAAGGACTTGGTCGAAATTCTACACGATCTACCACATACCAAGCACAGGGCATTGTATTATGGACCTCAGCTGGTTAGCCAGCTAATACCTCGGTTACCAGCTTTAAATAACGGCGGTAAACCCTATGTAGAAGTAACAAAAGGAACCATATTTAAAGAATTACCGACGACTGAGAATCAGGTGCTTTTTGCTCATTATGATATGAAACAGGCCGAAGTACACTGGTTTCGAAATTCCGGGGAGTACGATGTAGCGAATACACCAGTAATCTCTCTGTTTAATAATTATTTTGGGGCAGGAATGTCGAGTATTGTTTTTCAGACTATTCGTGAATCAAAGGCTCTCGCGTACTCTACCTACGCCTATTTCTTTGAACCACAGAAGAAGCAAAACGACTACACGGTTAGCGCCTATATTGGTACGCAAAGTGATAAATTCGCCGAAGCGATAACGGGAATGAATGACCTACTGGACGAACTGCCGGAATCAGAAACAACTTTAGAAACAGCAAAAGCCAGTTTATTGAAGTCTATCGCTAGCGAGCGCATCACCAATGCAGCCATCCTGAACAGCTACATAGCAGCAGAACGACTGGGCAATACCAGCGACGTTCGAAAAGCGATATACGAGCGAGTACCTGCATTAGGGTATCAAGACCTGCGAAATTTCCACGGGGAAGAATTTAGTAAGAAGCCGTATGTGTATTGCGTAGTAGGAGACGAAGAGGCTTTAGCCGAGCATCAACTAGAAGAAATAGGGAAGGTGAAAAAGCTGTCCTTAAAAGAGATATTCGGCTATTAGTCGGCACATGGTGATCATGCGCCACCAAGCAGGATCAGGTGCCTTCTTATGTAGTGTGGCCGATTTTGTATCTTAAAAGGACAGATGGATTCAATATTTGAAAAGGTGAATCGAGAAAAGAGAATAGGCTGTTTCAGGTTACGAAACAGCCTATTCTCTCTTGATTGTATTTACTTGACTAAATCGTATACCCGCACATAATCTACAACGAATGCGGCCGGAAATGCTTCCCGATCGACGCCCTTTGCACCACCCCAAAAGCCACCGACAGCTAGGTTAATTAACCAGTGGAACTTTTGGTCAAAAGGCCATGCTTTAAAACCGGATCTTTCATTAGCAAAAGAGAATAATTCCTGGCCATCCACAAAACCTTTGATGTAATCCGGCGTCCAATCCACGCGATACACATGAAAGTCATCACGCGCATTCTCGATCTTCCGAAAGGCTGTTTTCTGTGTGCCAATAGAATGGTGGTATGCTTTGGTATGCACACTGATGTGCACCACATCAGGATCATAACCAACATGCTCCAAGATATCAATTTCTCCAGAGTTTGGCCAAGCTCCATATTTCCAGTCGGTCGGCAACATCCAAACAGCTGGCCAAGTGCCTTTTCCTTCCGGCACTTTTGCACGAACTTCAAACCTTCCATACAGAAAATCACCTTTTCCTTTGCTAACCAATCGAGCAGATGTATAGTCTAGCCCTTCTTTTTGCTCAGGAAGCGCATGAATGTAGAGATGCCCATCTTTTACCGCTACATTTTTTGAATCCGCATCGGTGTAATATTGTAACTCTTGATTTCCCCAACCATTATGTAACGAACCCACATCGTAAGACCATTTGTTTGTATCTGGCAAACCATCTTTATCAAATTCATCGGCCCATGTAGGCTCTGAAGTAAAGGTGTAGCCCACCGTGTCTACGGAGTCTTTTGCTGCTGAATCTTGTTTGGATCCCGATCCGCAAGACACAAGCGTGAACGACGTAGCAATAAGCAACCAGGTTGGATGTAATGAATTCAGCATATATTTAGTTTCTTGATATTTAAATCGTGTGGTGAAACCCCTTATTTCTTAACGAAAAATGGGATGTTAGCTGTGGCAACCTTATTATTTCCGTCTGAAGAATAATAAAACAAACGATACGCTCCCTCTTTCTTTGGTGCAGTAAGTACGGCTTCGTCAAACGAATTTTGCTGTACTAAGCCATCAACAGCAGTAGGGCGATCTTCTCTATCACCACCTTCTTTCAGGTCAGTACTTTCGGCCAGCAATTCCCAGCGAGCTGTTAGTGGCTTTCCGGCAGGGTCTGTGACGCGTGCATTTACTGGGTATTTGGTACCTGGTTTCAGATAGATATGATCAGCCGCTTTTTTGTTATTGATAGTAAATGAGGTGATATGCGGAGCGCGCTTTGCTGGCCATTTACCTGTCCACAAGTATTGCATGACGTCGATCACCTCAGATTGTTCCCCATTTTCGGTGAATAAGCCATACCAGGTTGGTGTGCGTTCCTGTTTTTGTCCCCACAAAAACACGTACGAACCTACACAACGTGGGTCTTTTGCGATAGACGCTTCGTATCGACTTTTGTATACAGTTGCTTTTTCACTGCTTGTTTCTTCGATAGAAGCTCCCCAAGGAGTTTGCAAACCCTCCCAATGTCCGGTTGGTCCCCACTCAGTTACCATATAGGCCTTATGCCAGCCTGCATCCTCAAGTTGTTGTGGCACGGAGGCTAAAGTGCCATACACTTGTACAGCTATTAAATCTAACGAAGGACATTTGCTGTTGATTAGATCAATTTCCTTTTTATTCACGCCGGCCAACATAGTGGTTACGAGATGATGCGGATCTTCTTGATGAATCATAGTAGCAATTTCATTGACAGCATCCCACACTTTTTCATTGCTATAATGTAGGTTTAGCTCATTACCAATACCCCAAGCTAATAGTGCAGGGTGTTTTTTAAAAGTATTGATTTCTCCACGTATTCTTTCCAGTTGTTGGCGGGTTTTTACCGGATCATTATAATCGAAGCCATGTCTCTCGGTGCCTACACGTAGACCAAGTGTAACCGTTAAACCCAGTTTTTGTGCTTCGTCAAGAATTTGCTGCGCTCCATCGGTGCTCCAAGTCCGAATGGAGTTGCCACCAGTCGACTTTATTTGTTCCAGCTTTCCGGTACCGCCTGCACCAAGAATAAAGTAAGGTTTGTCTTCACGTAGTATCTCAAACCGTCCCTCATCTTCCACAATCTTAACAGGGATAGGAGCTTGAGCCTGTGCTGCTTGACTTGCGGTAGTGATACCCAGGCACAGCATGGAGAGTATTTTGCATATGTTCATATTGTTCAGTTTTAAAATGCGCGATTAGCACAAGGCTTTTTTGATAATACAGCTTAAAAAATCAGCCTATGGTAAATAGACGAATAGGTTGTCTGTTTACCATAGGCTGATGTATCTGGGATCTATCTAAAATTTGGATTAGCGTCTATTTGTGTTTGCGGGATCGGCACAGACTCGCTTACACCTGGTACAAACCGTGAACCAAAAACTTGTTGAGCACGGCCGGTACGCACTAAGTCATTGAAGCGTTCGCCCCACCATTCACAAGCAAATTCAGCACGACGTTCATCTAAGATCTGATCTAGTGATACACCGGTAATGGCAGGCATATTCACGCGTTCGCGAACCAATCGGAATGGCTCATCCCCGTTTTGTCCTTTGCGTACTTTGGCCTCGGCGTTCAATAGTAGCACGTCTGCATAACGCAGGATACGCACATTGTTATTGGCTCCATATTCCAAACGGCCCGCGGTCATCTGAGATACTGGTAAATAGGCCTTTCCATTAAAGTATTTAGTACCAAATGTACCCCGATATACTAAGTCTCCACTTGGTGTCTCCGCTGGTACATTGGGTTGCCCATCTACTCCGCAGTATAAAATCGTTGTCCGCAAACGGGTGGCATCACCACGAGCCGTTAAGAAATCAACAATATTTTGTGATGGCGGAATCCAACCTGCACCTGAAATAGCACTGCCGCGCTGGTCACCTTCCGGTCCCTGCCAGCGAAAGAAAGTTCCCCAGTCGATACCAGGACGCACGATATCTCCAGCTGGGAGTCCAAAATCAGAATATTGCAATTCGAAAAGCGACTCGTTACTTAATTTGCCTGGCACCTTCCACATTTGGTAGTAATCACCAAATAATGAAAAGCGGTTACTACCAATAATTTCATTTGTCGCATCTAATACCACATCCCATTGGGCACTACCGTTATCATTTCCAGCAAGATCAGCTGCTGCTTTAGCTTTCAACAAAAGAGCGGAATAGGCAGTTACTGCTCCAACATGACTGGATTGGTTCGGACGTTCTTTTTTTAGATTTGCGGCGCAAAAGTCCATCTCCTCAATAATCCATTGTCTAACCTCCGCACGAGTACTTTTTCCGATCGTGGTAAGGCGTGCAATGTCTTCGCTATCCGATAAGATAGGCACATCCCCAAAGATTCGGGAAGCCATCAAGTGCGCGTATGCTCTTAGAAAGCGTACCTCGCCTTGATATTGAAGATTAAGAGCCAATTGTTCTGCGTTATTGGGATCAATGCGCTCGGCGAAATTGGCTAATTCCATCAAGGCATTGTTCGCACTAATAGCTAAGCTGTAATAGCTGATCCAAGATTGGTTAAGCCCCCAATAGGATTGAATAGTCACATCATTTTGGAAGTTTTTGATGGCCATTAGCTCTGGGTTGTCATTCGGATTTGGTGCTGCTTGTTGATAGTCATCATCACGGATAACGCGAATAGAAAGATCAATCCAATGCACTAAATTATCGTCCGAAGCGGCGCGGTAAACACCCGAAACCGGTTCATACATCCGACGAAGATCACCATAATTAATTTCTTCTGATCGCTGCTGGTTCTCCAATGGTTTATCCAGGAATTTCTCGCAACCGCCGAAGAGGATGGCGCTGCTTAAGCAGCCTGCTATGAGAATATGATTATATTTTTTCATGGTTGTTTTACTAAAAAATGTTGTCATTAAAAACTAGCTCTTAATCCTAAACTGTAGGTCGCCGCTACGGGGTATACATTTGAGTCAAAGCCCATACCTGTTACCTCTGGCGTGAATCCATTGTAGTTCGTAAAGATTAATGGTCTGTCGGCTGTAGCAAACACGCGGAACGGGATAGATGGCGTTAGATTAAAGCTATAGCCCAATTGCACATTTTGTACCCGCAGATACGCACCACTCTCCACGAAGAAGGAGCTCGCTTGCAAATTCCATGAAGCGACACTTCCGGCCGCAGACGGATACGTGTTACTACTGCCTTCGCCAGTCCACAAGCCTTCCATAAACGCTTGATCGGCATTCATTTGTGGGTATTTCCGGCGCATGGCTCTATTTAAGTTGTGAATTTTGTTGCCCGCAACACCTTGAAGTGCGACGCTTAGGTCAAACCCTTTGTAGTCGATACCGATATTAAAGCCATAGGTCAATGTAGGGAGGTAGCTGCCCAGGTTTACACGATCAGCCTCGTCTAGTTCACCATTACCATTTTGATCTCTATAACGTAAATAGCCCGGTAGGATAGGGGAACCCGGATTCAGCTCATTGTAACGACTGGCGATAGGGTCGGCATTGATCTCCGCTTGGTTTTGGTATACACCTTGCACTTCGTAACCATAGAAATAATTGATCGGTTGGCCCACTTCGATCCGAGAAGGGAATTCCGCTGCCCATTCAGGGAAGCCATTCATAATATTTGCTAAACCACCAAGATCGGTGACACGATTTTTCAATGTAGTAGCGTTGGCACCGATGCGGTAACCCCAGTCACCACGCTTGTCGGCCCAGTTCAAGCCAAATTCCCAGCCACTATTGGCAACAGTACCCCAGTTGCCGTAAACGCGATCCCACATAAATGGAATAGGACGTTCGAAAGCCAAGTCTTTCGTTGCACGGTGGTAATAATCTATTGTACCATTCAATCTATTGTTGAACATAGCAAAGTCAATACCTGCATCCCACTCTTCTACAATTTCCCAACGTACTTGCGTAAAGAAACGACCTACTCGGTACCCTGGTACGCGACTTCCATAGTTTTCGCCGATACTACCAAAAATTCCGGAAAAGTTATTGCCTGAATTCACAATGGCATAGCCAGCATTAGGCTGTATACCATCATTACCTAATAGACCCCAGCTACCACGAACCTTCAATAAATTAAATAGATTTTGGTCTTGCATGAAGCCTTCACGACTCAACACCCAGCCTAATCCTAAGGAAGGAAAATAGCCCCATTTTGTCTGGTATTTAGAGCTTCCATCGGCCCGGAAAGTGGCGGTTAATAAGTACTTGTTGTCGTAGTCGTAAGTACCACGCGCAAACACGGATACACCCGCATTGCGGAAGCCATTTTCGCCGTATCCGGTGGCAGAGCCTAGACCCTGAGCACCCTGACCCGCATACCAGAACTCTGGAGATGCCGGTACATCGTTTGCCGATACCCAGGTTTCTCGCCAACGTTCCTCACGGGTGGATTGCCCTAAGAGCACGCTCCAGTGATGGTTTTTAGCGGCATCCCGATAGGTAAGGAGGTTGTCCAGAATATAATTGGAATCGCGGCCTTGTGCCGAACGTAAGTAAGAGCGATCGGTACGTTGCGCATTATCTATGTAGAAGATTGGGTTGTACTGGATGTTATGAGCAGATTGATACCGTTGGCTTAGCTGAGAACGGAATGTCAACTTATTTTCCCAAAAATTGGCTTCGACATATGCGCTCGGCAGTATTTGAAAGCCTTTACTCTCATTGTGATTGTAAAATCCAGTGGCTACTGGATTGTTGAACCAGAAACCAGTATTAATGCCTATTGGTAGGCTGGAACCAAACTTAACCGGGTCTGCCAATTCGTTGTTCGGGTCATATGCGGGGTATAAAGGCGAAGCAAAATATGCCTGTCTAAATGCCGCATTGTTTGGGTGGAAATTATTGAAATTATTTACATGTGCTGTAAAACCTACTTTTAACCAATCGGTTACGCGGGCTTCGGTTTGCGTGCGTATGTTGTACTTACGGTGAAAGTTTTTCGCATCCATAATACCATCCTGGTCGATGTAGTTTAAACCAAAGGAGTATGTGATTTTATCGCTACCTCCCTGTACATCGATGTTATGATTGTGTATCAAGGCTTGAGAACGAAGTAATTCGCTGTACCAATCTGTGTTCTGTGTTGGATTAGTGGCGGTGCCACCAAAACGTTCTGCCGAACTTGCTACAATGGCCGAGTTACCGATCGCGTTAGCATAATCGGCATACTGTTGTCCATTTGCCATTTTGAGCATGTTGGTAGGTGTTTGGATACCTGCATAGCCGTTATAGGTAACACGCGCTTTCGTATTTAGCTTTCCGCGTTTGGTGGTCACGATGACCACACCATTTGCTGCACGTACACCATATATAGCAGCTCCAGATGCATCTTTTAGAACCGACATATCTTCTATATCGTTGGGATTTAGGAAGTCAATATTGTCCATAAACATCCCGTCTACTACGTAAAGCGGACTTTCGTTGTTAAACGAGCCTACACCGCGGATTCTGACAGAAGGTGTAGATCCTGGAGCGCCACTGCTCACCACCTGAACGCCAGGTACAGCGCCCTGAATCGCATCCATAGGGGTAGCCACTGTTCGTTTAATGGCTTCTTCCATATCTACGGTCGCAACCGGAGCGGTTAAATCGCCCTTTCGTTGTGTACCGTAACCGATAACCACTACTTCTTCTACGTTGAAGCCTGCGTCAGCAATCATTTGTACGTTAACTGTATTGGTTTTTACAGCTACCGCCTGTCGCATATAGCCCACGGAAGTGATGATCAAAGAATCGGCTGCTTCGGGTACTTGTAAACGATAAGACCCGTTGGCAGTAGAGCTGGTGCCGCTGCCAGATGCTCCTTTAATCATGATGGAAGCAATTAGCGGATGTCCATTTGGATCCGTAATTCTTCCGGTCACCTCCCGACTTTGTGCGAACGCCGCTGACGACAGCAAACAGGAAAAGGTAACCATAACAAAAATGAGTACACGATGTGTCATGTGTTAAGATTTAGTTTTTGGTTGTAGTTTATAATTTAGATGTCCCAAATGTAGGAAAGGCCTGCTAAAACTGCTAAAAACCACACTACTTCATTACTACGTCATGTAGGCATAACGGGCTTTATTGCTATATTTGTCCCGCTACCAACGTCTGCGGACGTACCATTATAAATTTTCATGAAATTTAATTTTTGGTTTTTACTCTATGTCTTATGTTGCTGTATCTATCCAGCATCTGCTCAAAATACTTTGGGTACGCCTTTACTATATTCTTATTCTAAAGCGGAATTTCAAGGTGGAAGCAGGACTTGGCAAATTGGACAAGATAGCCGCGGCTTAATGTATTTTGCTAACAATGAAGGTCTAATTACCTACGACGGGAACCGTTGGGGTAAGCATAGTATTTCTAATCAAACCATTGTGCGCTCCCTATTTATTGATGGAGAGGATCGTGTGTATGTAGGTGGCCAGGGGGAGTTTGGTTATTTTCAGGCAAATATCTCTGGATATTTAGTGTACACCTCTGTTAGTGAGCGTATTGATGATAAATATGCAGGATTTGCCGACGTTTGGAATACGGTAGGATTTAAGAACGCTATTTTTTTTCGATCTCACGAAGCTATCTTTCGGCTCTTAGATGGCAAGATAACGATCTATCCTGCTACTAATCGCTGGGAATTTATGGGTAGCGCCGGTGGTCGATTATTCGCGCAAGACACTCAAATGGGATTGCTCGAGTTTAGAAACGGGAAATGGCATGCGCTATCCGGCTCCCCCGAATTAAAAAGTGAGCTTATTACGGCAGTGATCCCGAAGGATAACAACCGAATATTGGTTGTTACCTCTACGGATAAACGCTACGTGCTGACCGAGAATGCATACCAGAGATCCAAAACCCAATCAGGCTATACTAAAAATTTATATACCCCCTCTGTCGCGAAGATCACAGACAGTGCCTATGTGTTTGCCACTGCACTAGAGGGTTGCCTGATTCGGGATGCGGAGGGCAACACGTTGCAACGAATAGGTACCACACAGGGGTTACCAAATAATAACGTGTCGACAGTTTTTGTGGATAAGCAACAGAACATATGGGCTGGATTAGACAATGCGATTGCATTAATCAGCTATGGAAGTGCAATCCATTATATAAGACCTAGCACAGAAGTGGACGTCACGGGCTACTCCGCCTACGTTCGCAAAGAAAGGTTATATATTGCATCTTCAAATGGTTTGTTTAGCGCACCATTAGATAGAAATAAGATAGACCATAGCGAAGCTTGGGGAAGATTTACGTTGATGGAAGGTACCGATGGAGGAGAGGCTTGGAAACTAGATGAGGTAAATAATCATTTGTGGTTAGGACATAATCGCGGGGTTTTTGACGTAGATGATACGAAGGTAACTCCAATAGCGTCTGAAACAGGCACTTGGTTGTTTCTACCATGGCTTGGTAATAATAAAGCCTCAAAAGAGGTGACAAATACCTTGTTGGGAACTTACCAAGGCTTGGACTTAATTGCTCAACCGGAGGGAGCAACTAGCTACCATGGCGCTTTAGAGGGACATCGCGATTCGTACCGATTTATGGTGCGTGATACACTGCATTATATCTGGGCATCTCATCCTTATAGAGGTATCTATCGCATTAGTATTGATGTTGATCGTAAAAAATATAGCCACCAACTGTTTACAGAACGAGACGGCTTACCATCTTCCTATCAGAATTACGTATTTAGCTGGAATAATAAGGCTGTTTTTGCAACCGAGAACGGAGTGTATTATTTTGATCGCCCTAGCAAAACATTTAGGCCTTTTGAGCCGTTGAAGATTTTTGCTGGCATGCCAATACGTTACTTTAAACAAGACCAAGCCGGAAATATATGGTTTTCCAGTGCAAAAAAGGTAGGTGTTGCAAAATACCGCGCTCGCCATCATCGCTATCAGTTAATCTATTTCCCGGAAATAGATGGTTTATATACCACAGGTTTTGAAAATATTTATCCTTACAATGAAAAGAATACATATTTGGGAGCTGAACGGGGTATGCTACACATCAACTTGGATAAATATGTCGATAATATAGAAAAGCCAACCCTCGTGTTTTCTCAAGTGCAGAGTAAAGGTGAACGTGATACGCTGTTATACGCTGGGTTTGGAGCTTATCAATTTTCTAAAAAGTACCCCACCCCAAGTTTAGATGCACATTACGACGAATTTCATTTTCAGTATGCTTCTCCCAGGTATGGAGCCTCCGCCAACTTGTTGTATAGTTACCAATTAGAAGGATATGATAGCCGATGGTCCACCTGGTCCAACGAGCAGGCAAAAGCGTATACCAATCTGCCGAGTGGGAGCTATGTTTTTCGGGTAAAAGCAAAAAATAGTTTGGGACTCGAATCGGACGAACTGACCTGTAAATTTACGATTCTGGCTCCTTGGTATGCTACGCAAATCGCGTGGGTAATCTATACGCTTTTGCTTTTATCTTTTTTCTTTCTCGCAGTGAGATGGCAGCGTTCCGCATGGATAAGCAGACAGGAGAAGCATGAGGAAGAACTCGCCCGCTTACGCTATATCTACCAGTTGGAGTTAGAAAAAAACGAACGCGAAATCATCAAGCTACAAAAGGAGCACCTGGAAGATGAAGTGCTAATTAAAACAAAAGAATTAGCCAGCACAAGTATGCAACTAATGGAAAATACAGGCGCACTGCATAAACTCAGAATGGAATTAGCAAAAATGGAATCGGGCGAAGCCGATGAAGCTGACCTCAAACGGGTGACCGCTTTGCTAAAGGATGTGGACAAAAACACCACACACTGGGATCAGTTTGCGGTACATTTCGATGAGTTGAATGATGGATTTTTACAGCGATTGACCAGTCTACATCCTTCCCTTTCTCGCAATGACTTAAAAGTATGTGCGTATTTACGGCTGCATTTTACGACCAAACAAATCGCTCAACTTCAAAATATATCGGTCCGAGGTGTGGAGGTACACCGATACCGTATTCGTAAAAAGCTGTCAGTAGATACGCAGATTTCTCTCAGTTCGTATCTTAATACCTTATAATTTGGATGTTCGAATAGCTAATTCCAATTTTGAGATACGCGAATGATTAGATCAAATTACCTTCAAAAAATTTGATCTGCTATAATTAAAGCGAAGAATCACATACACGTAGGATGTATAAATTAATTGATCACTAGACCATTATTCTCCTTCTTTTTCGGAGTACCAACTGTCTTTAGTAGTTGATATATTTCATTATTTTGTTGTAGGAGTGCATGATCAAGAGCTGTTTTACCGAATCGATCATTAATAAGGGGGTCAGCACCGGCATCCAACAATACTTTCACCATTTTCTGTTGACCGAATGTCGCAGCGAAAATCAATGCGGTGGCATCATTCTGGTTTTGCTGATTTACATCTGCACCCTGCGCTAACAATAAGGCTGCAATGTCTACATAGCCTTTAAAAGCGGCACCCATGAGTGCGGTGTTGCCCATTTTATCTAAACGATTGGCATTTGCTCCGTGATCAAGTAATAATTTCAACATACGCAGATTGCCATGGTAAGCAGCTAGAATAGTGGGGGTATACCCGCGTGCATCCACAATATCTACACTACTTCCCGATGTAACGTACTCTTTCACCTTTGTCGTATCATTGTTTTGGATGGCTTGAAATAATATCTCTTGCTGAGCCGAAGTCTGTTTTGCCAAAGCAAACAAAACAACGATGAGCCATATGTATTTTGTCATATTTTTAAGGGTGTAAAGGGCAGATATACTGCCCTTTATGATGTGTGATAAATAAACTTGTTGTTATTGTAGGTGTTTTTCCAAACTCTCCCTGCTCAGATTTAGTGCTTGAGCGAGCCTCATTCCGTAATCGCGGTCTGCGCGGTAGAAGTAGGAAATCATAATAGCAACCACTTTCGGGTCTTTCACATCGCGCAAAGCGTCTGATAGATTTTTGATCAGGTGATCTTGATCCTCTGAAGAAAAGGAACGATAAAGTGCTCCTGCCTGTGTGAAATCATCAGTTACTGGAATCTTTTGCTGAGTCGTACTAGCGTTACCTAGGGGCTTTTGCGAGTATTTGAATTTGCTGTTATCGGCCACTGAAGGTTGGCTGTTTGCGGGTTGGTAATTTACTTCACCTTCCTGCTCACGAGTCGACATGTAACCATTTTGATTGTAAGTTTTCACAGGGGCTTTTGAAGCATTTACCGGTAATTGCTGGAAATTTCCCCCAATGCGGTGCCTTTGTGTGTCGAAATAAGAAAATAAACGGCCTTGCAATAGTTTGTCTTCAGAAGGTTCAATTCCAGGAACTAAAGTGCCAGGAGAAAACGCGGATTGTTCCACCTGTTGAAAGTAATTAGTAGGATTGGCATTTAGTGTCATCGTACCAACTAGTACAGGAGGTATTTTATCTTCTGGCCAGATCTTAGTAGCATCCAAAGGATTAAAATTCAGTTGTTCGAATTCATTCTCTTTTAGCATTTGTACGTAGAGATCCCATTTAGGATAATTACCCTCTTCGATGGCGGTGTACAGATCCGCAGTAGCATGTTCTATATTTTTAGACTGTATGCTGTCTGCTTGATCTTGCGTGAGATTGCGCTCGCCTTGCTTGCTTACCCATTTGTATTTAACATACGTAACTTCTTTCTTTTCATTAACCCATTTGAAGGCATGTACACCATTTCCTTGCATTTCGCGGTAATTGGCTGGGATCCCATAGTTAGAAAACACCCATGTGAGCATATGTGTTCCTTCTGGAATTTGTGCAAAAAAGTCGAATACTCTATTTGGATCGGAGGCCTTATTCGTTACGGGGGATGGCTTGAAAGCATTTACCATGTCTGGGAACTTCATGGCATCACGAATAAAAAAAACAGGAAGATTATTGCCTACCAAGTCATAGTTGCCCTGTTCTGTGTAAAATTTAACAGAAAAGCCACGAGGATCACGGTAGGTTTCGGGCGAGCCTTGTTGGTGAATTACGGTAGAAAACCGCACCATCACCGGAGTTGCTTTTCCTCCTTTGGAAAGAAACTCAGCGCTAGTGATGTCGGAAAAGTCATTAGCAGCGATAAACTCTCCAAATGCGCCCGCTCCTCGGGCATGCACAACGCGTTCTGGAATACGTTCTCTATCGAAAGCAGCCAATTTTTCGATGAGGTGTATATCTTCCAATAATGTTGGTCCATTGACTCCTGCAGTTTTGGAACTTTGATTGTCGCCCACAGGAGTGCCTGTATTCGTAGTAATTACTTGTGCCGACAGGCAGCTTGCCAATAAAACAGCTGTAGCAGCAGATACAATATTCTTTCTATTTATCATTGTTTTTTCATTTTGAACAAAAATAAATCGAATGAATTAAATATGAACATTGATATTATTTATGATTGTATCGAGGAAGTTTATAATAATAATTTTTAGGATCTGTTGCTGTACTTAAAATGTTGGCTACTAGCTGAGACCAGTAGTAACTAAACAAAGGAAATACGCGGCTAAAGTGATATCATCTAATTGTTGTAACTTTACAGCTTATCATAAAAACATCAAAATTGAATACTATACCTCCTTGTCCACGATGTGAATCTGTTTATGCCTATGAAATGGACGCTTTATTGGTTTGTCCAGAATGCGGCCATGAATGGAACCAGGAAGAGATCGAAGAAGAGACTCTTGCAATCGTAGTAAAAGATAGCAACGGAAATATTCTACAAAACGGCGATAGTGTAATTGTCATTAAAAATTTGCCCGTTAAAGGTTCTCCAAAGGGTATTAAATCAGGAACTAAGGTTAGAAACATAAAGCTCGTTGATGGGGATCACAATATAGATTGCAAGATTGAAGGCTTTGGTGCTATGGCTTTGAAATCGGAATTTGTCAAGAAGTCTTAAATGCCATTTTAACCCGTATTTATTACGGGTTAGTAATTACTTTTAGCAATCAGATGCATTTATAGCAGGTGTTGTGGCTATTTATACCCGTTTAATTCAGGTACTTCTTAGGGTAACAAACTCGCCGATCTAACGTTTTATTATCAAGTCAGTTAACAATAGTGATTACTAATATTGATTGGATATGGATATTAAAATGGTAAGGTTGGTGGATCAATACATGGTTTCGAATAAGATAATTCAGACGTTAGATTTGGGAGAAATGGAACTTCTTCGCAAATTGTTATATAAAGCTATTTCTTTTAAGCCGGATAAATCTACACTAAATCAAATCCTATCTTACTGTACGAAAGTGTTTAGAGGCAGAAAGAGCTTTACGAAAGATTTGGCTAGATTCAGTAACCGCACATTCGATCTGATTTTGCTGCAGCAGCTACAGTTTGGATTTCATAAACAGCATTAAGCGGCCTGATCCGATTGCAATTCCAATTCATTCTGCATAGGAATGCTTAGTTCCGAAAGAAAGTTGTAACCCGTAGCGTCTTCAATAGCACGGATACTTACTATATAGTTTTTCCAGGAAGAGCGTACACTATTTTCATTGGGTGTAGTGATGGCAATAATCTCTGCTTCGCCCGCTTCAATTCGATCTAGATCGTTCGTGCCTTCAGGCAGAATAATCGCAATCTTCCAGATATGCGAAGGTACAGCCACACGACCATCATCTATGCTCAAGGCGTAGCCTTCATTTCCTACGCCACCTTGACCATAAGAACCCATGATAATGTAGATTTCATTACCTTCATTTACCCGTTTCCTCAGGTACATTTCAAAATTGTTCCATACCCGTTGATTGTTATTTGGTGCTTGTGGTAGCATATTGATCATGAGAAAGGTTGATGCATTAGCTTGCTCAGAAGTTAACCTATCTGCTGAAGGGCAATGATGCCCGCGGTCAAAGCCAGAGGCGGTATAGCTTCTATGCTGTACCTGATACCAACTTTCAGGAAGGCCTGTGTATTCGACAAACTTATTGCTACGCTTGGTGTTATTGATTAAACGATCGCTATTTAAATGCCAGCTTACCCAATTTGGGATTCCACGATCAGCATCATAAGACATGATATAGTACTCCAGATTAATCAAGTAGTTGTTTTTGAAGATAAAGGATGGTTGAGCATTCGACGGGTTTCCTAAGTACATGTTACTGTTTTCGCCCACCGATGGTGGTACGTCTGTAGCAATTTGTACATTGATCTTACCCATGTTGCCAGCTGTTGAACTCGAAGCCGTTCTGGTATCCGAAGAGTCGCTTATATGAACGAGATTTTTACAGGATCCAGCCAATAAAAAAAGATAGAATAAGAAGTACGATATATAGGATTTCATAAATTGGAGATAAAGGTAAACCAATTTTTACGCTTTGTGCGGATTGCCCGTAAACGTTTATGAATTATTACGTAGTTTTGCCTGCTGAAGCAAACTGGTTCTATCGCTGCTCTAGTAATAGGGAAGAGGAAAGTCCGGGCAACGCAGAGCAACACGCTTCCTAACGGGAAGGCGCATTTTACGGAATGCGATAGAAAGTGCCACAGAAAATATACCGCCTTTGTAAAAAGGTAAGGGTGAAAATGTGAGGTAAGAGCTCACGGCTTTGTATAGTGATATGCATCGCGGTAAACCTCGTGTGTTGAAAAACCAAATAGGTTGCAGACTTCGGAAAAGGCGGCTCGTCTTTTGTCTTCGGACATCTGCAATGGGTAGGTTGATACAGTCTGTATGCGAATGCAGGCGTAGATAAATGATAGAGGTTCAACTTAGGTTGGGCACAGAACCCGGCTTACAAGGTTTGCTTCTTTTTCTTGAATTTTGCATGATATGTAAGAATACTTCCTACATATCAACGATACTTTAAATATTTGTCATAGATGACTACAGTACTGATTATTGATGATGAAAGACCAATCCGGAGTTCACTTCGAGATATTTTAGAATATGAAGACTACAAAGTCCTCGATGTGGATAATGGCACCGATGCACTGGAAATTCTAAAAAAAGAAAAAATTGATTTGGTGTTATGCGATATCAAGATGAATAAGATGGACGGTATGGAAGTACTCAGTACTTCTAAAACCTTTACCGACACGCCATTCATCATGATCTCTGGGCATGGTACTATCGAGACTGCTGTAGAAGCGGCCAGAAAAGGTGCATTCGACTTTTTAGAAAAACCACTAGACCTCAATCGACTCCTAATTACAGTACGTAATGCGCTGGAAAAAGGGTCTTTGGTGAAGGAAACCAAAGTTTTAAAGAAGAAAGTTTCCAAAACCAAAGAAATACTGGGTGAATCCAGTGGCATCTCTGTCATAAAAGACACCATAGATAAGGTGGCGCCAACAGATGCTCGGGTATTGGTTACCGGAGCAAATGGAGCTGGTAAAGAATTGGTGGCGCGCTGGCTGCACGAAAAATCAGAACGCTCATCGGCACCTCTGATTGAAGTGAACTGTGCCGCGATTCCTTCCGAGCTTATTGAGTCCGAACTATTCGGACATGAAAAGGGATCTTTTACGTCGGCAGTAAAACAGCGGATTGGTAAGTTTGAGCAAGCCACCGGTGGAACACTTTTTCTAGATGAGATAGGAGACATGAGCCTTTCTGCTCAAGCAAAAGTATTACGCGCTTTACAGGAACATAAAATCACCCGAGTTGGTGGCGATAAAGAGATTTCGGTAAATGTACGTGTGATCGCTGCCACGAATAAAGATTTGCTTCGTGAAATTGAAGAAGGCAATTTTCGGATGGACTTGTATCACCGATTAAGTGTAATTCTGATTCACGTACCACCGTTGAACGAGCGTAAAGGCGATATTCCTATTATTGCTCGCTCTTTTTGCGAGGAGATTTGTGGTGAATATAGCATGCCGGTTAAAGAGTTTACGAACGATGCCATGAAGGCACTGCAAGCATTACCATGGACGGGCAACATACGTGAGCTACGTAACATGGTAGAGCGCTTAATCATCCTAAGCGGTAAAAATATTACTGCCAAGGAGGTCGAGTCCTTCGCAAATCCTTCACAGCCCAACTCTAAAAGCCGCAAGATGTTGGATCTGGATGCTTTTGAATCCATTACAGCATATCAGCAACACGCGGAGTCGTTATATTTGGATTTTCAATTGGCGAAATACAACGGACGTAAGGATCTTGTTGCACAAGCTGTTGGCTTGTCGGCTTCCGAATTAGATTCAAAACTTAGGCAATATAATCTCGAGCATTAGCATTAGCGAGTATCTTAATCCAAAAGTCACCTTCGTGAGGCTTAGACTGGTGAGTAATACCTCCATTCGGACGCTAACTAGAAGGTGATTTTTCTTTTTGTAACGGATTTGTTATATATCTGATTGCCTCGAATTCCCTATCTTTCGAATCATTTACCAATATAAATCGACTCATGAGTAAATACTTACTATCCATTATCTTATCTGCCCCTAGCAGATCAAAATTTATGAGGCTGTGTTATGAATAGAATGGATTTTCTTAAAAAAAGTGCGCTTGTTGTGGGTGCCTCAGCGGCGTTGCCGAAGTCGGACGTATGGGCGGCCGAATCGCTAAAATCCAATGCTACTTTTAATCTCGATTATGCCCCCCATCAAGGGATGTTTTCAGCTACGGCAGGTAAAAATTTTCTTGATGAAATTCGCTATATGCACGATCTAGGGTTTCGCAGTATTGAAGACAATAATATGCCATCCCGGTCGCAGCGCGAACAAACGGAAATAGGCGAGCTACTGACCAAGCTGGATATGCGTATGGGCGTTTTCGTAGTGCCAAAAGGTGGTAATGGACAAAATACGCTGGCAGCGGGCAAACAAGCGCATGAAGACATCTTCTTAAAAGGATGCAAGGAATCTCTTGAAGTCGCCAAACGTGTTAACGCAAAATGGGTAACCGTGGTACCCGGTGATTATGAGCGAAAGCTGCCAATAGGAGTGCAGACCGCCAATGTCATCGAGAGCCTAAAGCGTGGTGCAGCCATCTTCGAACCACATGGAATCAGTATGGTTTTAGAACCACTTAGTGATACCCCAGATCTATTTCTTCGCTATAGTGATCAGGCTTACGATATTTGTAAATCTGTTGATAGTCCTTCCTGTAAAATTCTTTACGACATCTACCACCAACAAAAAAATGAGGGCAACCTCATTCACTTGATGGAACTATGTTGGAGTGAGATTGCCTACATTCAAGTAGGTGATAACCCTGGCCGAAATGAGCCTACTACTGGAGAAATAAACTACCTCAACATATTTAAATGGTTGAATACAAAGGGGTATCAGGATATTGTAGGTATGGAACATGGAATTTCAGAATCCGGCAAAGCAGGAGAGGAACGTCTTCTAAAAGCTTATAGAGCAGTAGATTCATTCAACTAAATCGTATTACTGAAATGTTAATACTTTGTTATAGATCTTAAGAATCTCATTTTTTTAACTATTTTTAAAAATCAATATTATAAACCATTTGTATGTCCTTTGCTATAAGATTTAAGTTGTCTTTCATGATGTTTCTCGAATTTTTTATTTGGGGAGCATGGTTCGTTACTTTAGGCACTTTTGTCAAAAATAATTTACTCGCTTCAGATAGCGATGTGGGTCTTGCATTTCTTTCGCAGTCCATTGGCGCTATCATTGCACCTTTTATTATCGGTATGATCGCCGATAAATACTTTGCTGCACAGCGTATTTTAGGTCTTTTGCACCTCATTGGTGCCGGCCTGCTCTATTACGCCTCGACACTAACGTCATTTAATGACTTTTTGCCCATAGTAATGGCTTATATGGTTTGTTTTATGCCTACGTTGGCATTGGCAAATTCAGTTTCCTTTCGTCAATTAACAGATACAGAAAGACAGTTTCCCGGTATACGTGTTTTTGGTACTATAGGTTGGATTATCGCGGGTCTATTGATAGGTTGGTTGTCTTGGGAAAAAACTAATTCACTACAACTCACATTCATCTTGGCGGCGGTAGCTTCGGGTATATTAGCGGTTTTTAGCTTATTCTTACCAGATACCCCCCCAACTAAGAAAAATGAAAAAACCACTGTTGGAGAGATTTTGGGACTAGAAGCCTTCGCATTATTGAAAAACAGGTCATTCTTATTGTTTTTCTTATCTTCTATCGCCATCTGTGTTCCACTAACCTTTTATTACAACTTTACTAATATCTACTTAAACGAGATTGGAATGCAATCGGCCGCTGCCGTGCAGTCATTAGGACAGGTATCCGAAACCTTATTTTTATTAGTGATGCCCTTCCTGTTTGTGCGTTTAGGGGTTAAAAAAATGTTGGGTATTGGCATGTTAGCTTGGGTATTGCGGTATGTGTTTTTTGCCTTTGGAGATGCTGGCCAAGGATATTGGATGCTGGTGATGGGTATTGTATTGCATGGTATCTGTTACGACTTTTTCTTCGTAACGGGCCAGATATATACGGATAAGCTTGCAGGGCCGAAAATTAAAAGTGCTGCACAAGGGTTCATCTCATTAGCTACTTATGGTGTAGGTATGCTAATCGGATCTTTATTGTCGGGTAAGATTGTAGAAAGTTATGTAACGACTGATGGAGGTCACGATTGGAAAACAATCTGGTTGATTCCTGCCGGAATTGCCTTTGTAGTATTAGTGATTTTCCTATTGTTGTTTAAAGACAACATTTCGAAGAAAGCTACGGCTGAAGTAAACGCATAAATTAAATTTTTGGGAAATTATAAAACACGAGATAATGGTACAAAGTAATACGTATGACGCAATTGTTATAGGTTCCGGAATCAGCGGTGGGTGGGCTGCTAAAGAGCTGACGGAAAAAGGCCTAAAAACTATCATGCTGGAACGTGGACGTAATGTAGAACACGTAAAAGACTATCACGCAAACAAAGATACCTGGGAGTATCCACATCGCGGAGGTAGGACTACGCAGATGGAAGAAGACTATCCAGTTTTACGTCGGGACTACGCACTAAATGAAAGAAATCTGGACTTTTGGGTAAACGAAAAAGAAAGTCCGTATACCGAAGAGAAGCGCTTTGATTGGTACAGAGGATACCACGTTGGTGGTCGTTCTTTGATGTGGGGAAGACAGAGTTACCGTTTCTCAGACCTGGATTTTGAAGCTAATGCGAAAGATGGACACGGTACCGACTGGCCAATTCGCTATAAAGATATCGCGTCGTGGTATAGCTACGCAGAGAAGTGGGCCGGAATCTCTGGAAATAGAGATGGGTTGGATGTGTTGCCAGATGGGGATTTCATGCCAGCTATGCCGTTCAACGTAGTAGAAAAAGACTTGGTAGAACGTATCAAGAAAAACTATGGTAGCAAGCGCCACTTCATTATGGGGCGTACCGCAAATATTACGGTTCCACACCACGGCCGGGTGAACTGTCAGTATCAAAATCAATGTTGGTTAGGCTGTAACTTTGGTGCATACTTTAGTACACAATCATCTACACTACCGGCGGCTGTGAAAACAGGAAATCTAACCTTACGTCCGTTTTCGATCGTGACACGTATTTTATACGATAAGGACACGCAGAAAGCAACGGGCGTTGAAATCGTGGATGCAGAAACAGGAAAAACGTATGAATACTATGCAAAAGTTGTATTTGTATGTGCTTCAGCGTTCAATTCTACTTGGGTATTGATGAACTCTGCTACCGATGTTTGGGATGGTGGTTTAGGAAGTAGCAGTGGCGAATTAGGTCACAATGCTATGGATCATCATTTCCGCTTAGGAGCCAGCGGTCGTATGGAAGGATACGATGACAAATATTTCTATGGCCGTCGTCCTACAGGTTTATACGTGCCTCGATTCCAGAATATACCAGGTGATGATAAAAAGCGTGATTATGTACGTGGATTTGGATACCAAGGTGCCGCTAGTCGTGGACGTTGGTCTGGTGAGGTTGCCGAGATGTCTGTGGGTGGCGCTTGGAAAGATGCTATGACAGAAGCTGGCGATTGGAATGTAGGTTTTACCGCTTTTGGAGAGATCTTACCATATCATGAAAACAAAATTTCTCTAGACAAGTCCGTTAAAGATAAGTGGGGATTGCCAGTGCTTAAGATGGATATGGAGATTAGAGATAATGAACTGAAAATGAGGCCTGATATGATGTCTGAGATGAAGGAAATGTTGGAGTCTGTCGGTGCTAAAGACGTACACACATACGACAACGGATATGGCTTCGGTCAAGGTATTCATGAGATGGGTACAGCGCGTATGGGTACTGAGTCTACCAATTCTGTGTTGAATAAGAATAATCAAGTTTGGGATGCTAAGAACGTTTTTGTGACCGATGGTGCTGCGATGACTTCTGGTGCTTGTGTCAACCCTTCACTAACGTATATGGCGCTAACAGCTCGTGCGGTAGATTTTGCGGTGAGCGAATTGAAAAAAGGAAATCTATAAAAAACATAATACCAAGTAAACACTAAAAAACATGAGTGATAAGAATTCAAGAAGAAGTTTCATAAAGCAGGCGGCTGTTGCAGCTGCTGCGTTTACGATAGTTCCTCGTCATGTGTTGGGCGGATCGGGATTTGTAGCACCAAGCGATAAGCTGATGATTGCAGGTATCGGTGTAGGTGGAAAAGGAGAAAGCGATATCAAATCTTTCCACGACAGCGGAAAAGCAGAGATCGCATTCCTATGTGACGTAGATGATCGCCGCGCTGCCAAAACGAGAGGTAGATTCCCTAAAGCTAAATATTACAAAGATTACCGTGAGATGCTCGATAAAGAGCACAAGCATATTGATGCGGTATCTGTATCCGGACCAGATCATAACCATGCTATACATGCCTTAGCAGCAATGCAGTTGGGCAAGCACGTATATGTACAAAAACCATTGACACACGATATTTGGGAAGCACGTGTGCTTACCGATGCGGCAAAACGTTATAAAGTGGTCACGCAAATGGGTAACCAAGGATCATCTAACGATGGTACTCGTCAGGTAAAAGAATGGTACGAAGCGGGTTTAGTAGGTGATGTGCATACCGTATATTGTTGGACTGACCGCCCCGTGTGGCCTCAGGGAATCAAATGGCCTCAGGGCACAGCAGAGATTCCTAAAGAACTAGACTGGGATCTTTGGTTAGGAACGGCACCTCAAAAAGATTATGTAGATCATTTAGTGCCATTTAACTGGCGCGGATGGTGGGATTATGGTACAGGTGCGTTAGGCGATATGGGCTGTCACCTTGTGGAAGTTCCGTTCAGCGTACTCGGTCTGCAATATGTGCAAGATGTACACGCCAGTGTAGGTACTGTATATGTAGATGAGTTCAAACGTGGAGTATTCCCAGAAAGTTGTCCTCCATCAAGTCATGCAACCATGACTTTCCCTAAAACAGATCGCACAGCAGGTCCTGTCACCTTGCACTGGATGGATGGTGGTATTCAACCAGCAAGACCGGAAGAATTAGAAGCTAATGAAATCTTTGGTGATGGTGGTAACGGTATCTTGATGATCGGTACAAAAGGTAAAATATTGGCCGATACATACGGAGAGAATGCCCGCTTATTACCAACCTCTCGCAAAGAGCAAGTCGCGCAAAAATATGAGCGCGTACCAGGGCAAGCATCTGGTCACTATGCACAATGGGTAGAGGCTGCTATCGCTGGTTACGGCAAGAAAGAGGTAAGTGCACCTTTCGAGATCTCTGGCCCATTGACGGAATGTTTATTAATGGCTAACTTAGCAATTCGTGGTGCAGATATGAACATCGATGGCAAATATCCAGGTCGTAACTTGAAATTGTTGTGGGATAATAACAACATGAAGGTAACTAACTTTGATATGGTTAATCAATTCGTGAAGCGTGAGTACCGCTCAGGTTGGGATATGAATTATAAGTTTTAAAGAGCATGAATAGAAGAGAAGCCATTCAGCGTGTAGCACTACTCATGGGGGGTGCCGTAATCGGAAGCAGCCTATTTTTAGAGGGCTGTACTAGAACAGCGTCCAAAGAAGTCGCTTCACTTTTTGAAAAGGACAGTATGAATCTTTTGGGTGATTTAGCGGAAGCCATCTTACCCAAAACTTCCACGCCTGGAGCTAAAGAAGCAGGCGTTGGAGAGTTCATTCCGGTCATGATTCGCGATTGTTATACAGAGGCAGATCAAAAAGCTTTTATGGAAGGTTTAGGGAAAATCGATGAACGTGCCAATGAAAAGCACGGTAAGGATTTCCAGAAGCTGACACCGGAAGAGCAATTGACATTTGTGAATGCCTATGATAAGGAAGCAAAAGAATACCAGAAAAATAAAAAAGAGGATGATCCTAATCATTTCTTCACGATGCTAAAACAGTTGACATTAACCGGATTTTTTACTTCGGAAGTCGGCATGAAACAAGCGTTGAATTATGTGAAAATTCCTGGTCGTTACGACGGCGAGTTTCCATATAAAAAAGGAGACAAAGCATGGGCTATATAGTGATCTGATTCTTCTGATCCTATTTTTAAAATATAACAGCCTGATGGTGTATAACCGTCAGGCTGTTGTTGCATTATGGCCGTGAAAGATCTTCATGTTCCTGAATGGCATGAACCCGAACGCAATAAAATTAGCTAGAAAAAGATCTGTGCACCCAGTATGTATTCAGACCCTCGACGAAATATCCTACGTGTCATGTGATCATACATCGGTCTATTATCGTACTGAAAAACAATTTTTGTACGATGGTTATCAATCAAAAAATTCATACCAGCCTGATAGGTATTACCACGTTCATTAACGGCTTCGAAATTTCTAGAGTAGATCGAAGTGAATGGTTGGAGGCGGATAGGGAATAAGTTCGGTAAAAGGTAACCAGCCTGGATATACCATGAGTCGCCCGTTCCGGCAAAAGTCTGGCTATTTCCAAATCCTATTTCTCGTTGTCCAGTATAGTTTGGATCGCCCACCCCCGGATTGATCATCCCAAAATTCCGTAGATAATTTGGACCCATCTTGGAATTAATATAAGAGATATATGTTGTCACGGCTGATCCATTTTGTCCGACTGGAAGATCCAGAAGCATATCTAACCCTAGAATTGTAATCGGGTGATTTTGAAAATTTCCTTCAATAGGTTGGGTTATTGTCGCATTAGCGGCATTGTAGAAGCCCGCACCTATATTGAATATACGTTTACTACCTAAGTAATTCTGTACGAATACGGGATACTCCTGTACTTCTCTGTCTAAAAAGTTGTAGGTTACATAGCCACTGTACGATAGGTTTCCATCTCTATTGTTGTCTACAGCCTCTCCGCCAACAGTTGGCTGCAAGTTTGTAGCGAAAGGTTTGTTGGCAGCAAATCGATAGGCAACATCACTCCATCGTCCCTGAAGAAAGATACCTAATTGCCTGCCGAACTGATCGGTCTGATCAATAATGGCCGGTGCGGGCATAGCGTCTAGCGTTAATGTAGCGACGGCAGTAGAGTTATATAATCGACTGACGCCATTCCATGCATGTAATCCAGCTCCCAATACCATCGTAAATTCATTGTTTTCCCCACGACTATTTTTTTCTGGAACCAATGAGAACTCATTATATACATCGTGTATGTAAAATTGAGGGCGTTTTCCGGCACCATTAGCTCCTGTTCCGTTGCCCAGGCCGCCCGTATTAAACGATTGATTATTTACCCCAGCATGTATCAGCATTCGATATCGCGGCGACAGGTTAAACATGGCCAGTCCGCGCGTTCGTCGCAAGACAATATCGGTAGTATATCTTTCCGCTGAATTGTTCACGAGAGTTCCCGGATTGTTTTCAATACTTCGCCCCCAGATCTGCGACCAAAACATAAACCGAACGTATTGCGAACCGGTATTGTTGAGATTTACCCTGAGTTCCTTCACATCGTTTTCTTTATTGTTTATTGGGGGCATATCTGAAAGCTCTACCCGATCTTGCGCAATAGCTCTTGGAGGCATTGCGAAACAAATTGAAAGAAGTGTAATTGTTAAAATAGGATTCTTTTTCATTTTTATAATATGGTTAGTTGAATAAAAAGGACATAGCTATCCCAGGTGAGTTCATGGATGCTTTTTTTTGCATCAATCACTCACTATGATTTTCTTACTAGTTTAAAAGGCTGTAGTGAATTAAGGAAATACGGTCGTACCAACACGGGTCACCGTATTTCCTTGCTTGTTTATTCCGAGAGCGGAATACCTATTATTATGTATTTGTAAGCCAACTTAAGGAATAGGATTCATCTGCAATTTCCTGTCCCTCGACAGTCAATAAAAGGGGGCGAAAGGTGTCGATCATTATAGCGAGTTCTTTCGTGTCGGTTTTTCCCAAGCTATTTTCGACCGTACCCGGATGTGGCCCATGTGGAATTCCACCCGGATGTAAAGTCAGCATCCCTCGTTCGACATGTTTGCGACTCATAAAATCTCCATCCACGTAGTACAACAACTCATCACTATCTATATTACTATGGTTGTAAGGCGTGGGTACAGATAAAGGATGGTAATCATATAACCGCGGTACAAATGAACAAATAACAAAGTTATGAGCCTCGAAAGTCTGATGAACGGGAGGTGGTTGATGGATTCGACCTGTTATAGGTTCGAAATTATGAATAGAAAATGCGTAGGGATAACAGCATCCATCCCAGCCAACGACATCAAATGGATGGGTAGCATAGTGAATAGGGTACAGGAGGCTATCTTTTTTTGTGTAGAGAATAAAATCTCCATGCTCATCATGATCCACTAGGTTTTCTGGCGTTCGGATATCACGCTCACAAAACGGTGAATGTTCCAGTAATTGGCCGTTCTTGCTAATGTACCGGTCTGGATATCGAATAGGGCTGAATGATTCTACGATAAGTAAGCGGTTAGCGTCATCGTCGAAATGGATCTGATAGATCGTTCCTCGAGGAACTACCAGGTAATCTCCATAAGAGAATGGTAACTCGCCATACTGCGTGAGCAATTTACCCGTACCCTCATGTACAAACAAAACTTCATCTGCGTCTGCATTTTTGTAAAAATAACTAGTAACACTCTGTTGTGGAGCTGCTAATGCAATCTGCAAATCATTGTTATATAGTATCGTCTTACGACTTTCTAGAAAGTCTTTCTCCGGTTTAATATGAAACCCATTTAAGGCACGGGCTTTCATTAGGTTGCTGCCAGGGGCCAACTTTGGTTTTAGGTCTCTAGGCTCATCTACCTGAGTTACGGCCGTTGGAATATAATGATGATAAAGCAGGGAGGAATCGTTGGAGAAACCTTCGGTGGAGAAAAGCTGCTCGGAATATAGACTGCCGTCCGCTTTCCGAAATTGGACATGCCTCTTGTCGGGCACTTGTCCGCGTCTTTGATAATGTGGCATAATTTTATGATTTATAATTTTAACTACTCTAATGCTAAATTTTCATTTCCCAACGCAGAACAATCTGCCAAGCCTCAGTTAACTGCCCCATATCCAATAACTGTACGATGCGCTCTTCGTATGCAGTAGTGCCATCACTGTGATGGAAAACAGGATCGTCAAATTCTTCATTCCAACTAGGTATAGCTGATACATTGGCGAGCTGCCCACGATGGTTTCCAGTAAAAATCTTGCTTTGAAGCACCTTTTCTGGCAACTCGTCTACGCCGATGCCCAATTGTGCAGCAGGTTTGGGAAGTAAAAACATATATTCCGGCTTCACATCAACGTACCAGTCGCCTCCTAAACGTGCTACCTGGCGAACCTTAAGTGGATTAATGTGTCCGGTATTATCCAATATATCTTCATCCAAGTGCATTTTTAATACTTCTGCGATCACCAGTATCCCTGCTCCACCTTCTTTACCTAACTCTTTGGTATCAATGACCTTGCACTCTAACTTGATCTTACTTTCTGCAACAAGGGGCGGTCGTATCTGGTCAGCAGGTTGCATCGTAAAGCCTGCTTTCAAAAATTCATTTACTTCCGGGGCATATTCACAGCTGGAAAGACTCATCTGATGCACCATGTCATAATCGACGATACTAATGGCAACTTCAGGAACTTCGGTAATATTGATGTAACTGTCTTTCAGCGTGTTTTTACGCCCACTGCGTGAAGGGCTAAATACCACGATTGGGGGATTGGAGGAAAATACATTGAAAAAGCTGAATGGACTTAGATTTACTTGCCCTTGTGCATTTATGGTGCTTGCAAAGCAAATAGGTCGCGGTGCTACAGCATGTTGCAGATAATGCTGAGCTTCTGGTACGCTCAAGTTTTTGAAATCTACCGTCATGACGATTTCAATTTAGAAGCCAATATAGATAGTTTACTGGGGTCAGCAACAATGGTATTCGTCAACGTTCCTAATCCATCGATCGACATCTCCACCAGATCACCAGCCTGAAGCCATTGTGGTGTATAATTTGGATCGTTCAATAGGCCGGTTCCATTCAACTCTAAAAAGCAACCAGTGCCTACCGTACCGCTACCGATAACATCTCCGGGGTAGATGGACGTTCCGTATGCGCATCGTTCTAAAATTTCGCTAAATGTCCAATCCATATCCGACATGTTTCCGGCACTTACCTGCTTACCGTTTACCTGGCACGTCATCTTCAAATCATAGCTAAATCCGGTATGTCCAGGTTTAGCGGCTACCTTATAGGGCTCTAACTCATCTGGAGTGACCAGCCATGGACCGATAACGGTACAGAAATCCTTGCCTTTTGCTGGTCCCAAATTCAGTTTCATTTCCTCCATCTGTAGCGTACGGGCACTCATGTCATTCATAATTAGGTAGCCACCAATATATTTTTCGGCTTCAGCAGCAGTGAAGTTTTTTCCCTCCCGGCATACTACGATGGCGACTTCCAATTCAAAATCCAACTTATCGAAATGATCGGGCATACAACGAATTTCTCCCGGCCCCTGGATACTCTGGTGGTTGGTAAAGTAAAAGATGGGATATTGGTCAAACTCTTCAATCATCGGCACACCACGGTTGCGTCTTGCAGCAGCAACATGTTGCCGAAAAGCATATCCATCTCGGCATGAAGGTGGTTCGGGTACAGGTGCTAATAGGTTCAATTCTTTTGATTCATAAACCAAATTCGCACTTTTATCCCCTACCGCCTTTGCTTTATCTATGTTTGTATCCCAATCCTTCAAAAACTCTTTCATCGACTTTGGAATGGATGGATCTGCGTCATGGAGATCTAAGATCGCATCTTGGAGATAAAGTCCTATTTTGCTTTCGTTGTTTATTCGATAGGTTATCAACTTCATAGTATGTATATTTTATATGTTCGATTTCGTGATCGATGATGGAGATACTTCGTCTTCTTCATCATCTGTATGCAGCTTATTTTGATATGTTTCCGGTACCCAGCCTAGGCTAACTATAATAGCTGTTAAGATCATAATCAGCGGGTATAATAAGGACACAAATGGCATTAGAAGAGGCCCGAAAATTGCCGCTCTGCGTAAAGCTTCGCCAATGAGCGTGGTTGACCCACCTAATACTCCGTTACCAATATTATAAGCAAACGCCATGCTAGTGTACCTTATTTTGGCAGGAAACAGTTCTAGCATAAATATGCCCATCGGGCCGTAAACCATGGCGCTGGCAAAACAAAGAAGAAAAGAGAGGCCTGCTAGTTTTAGCGTAGTATCGAAAGATATAGCATGCGTGACCTGTAAGCCATGGGGATTTCCGATCGCTCCGTAACCATAAAAAACCAGTGGTATGACTATTGCGCTGAGTATAAGACCCGGAATGATCACTTTCTTTCGGCCTATTCGATCACTCAGAGCAGAGAAATGCTGGAAAAAGGGAACGGAAAAAAATGTCGCAATACCCAGGATCAACACACTGCTTTTCAAGTCTATATAAGCCGATTGTTGAAGAAAAAATAGGGTTAGAAATTGTGCAGATTGCATAATGGTAGCCTGTGCGGCATTTCCGCCAAAGACAGCTAGCATAATCAGACGGAAATTTCCTTCAGTACGAAATGTTTCCTTAATCGGATTGCTGCTAACGTCGCCTGTAGCTTTCAGTTTTTTGTAAATTGGACTTTCTCCTAATTTTTGGCGGATATAATAACTCACCACAACAAGTACAGAGCTTAGTAGAAAAGGTATACGCCAACCATAGGCTTCAAATGTTTCGGCAGACATAAAATATTCTGTCGTGAATACGACGATTAAGCAGATCAATAATCCTAATGGAATTGTTGCTTGAATGAACCCCGTATAATAACCTCGCTTGCCTTTTGGAGCATGTTCAGCAACATATATGATGCCGCCGGCATATTCTCCGCTCACTGCCAGTCCCTGGCAAAGCCGTAACACCAATAACATGACCGGAGCCAGCCAACCTACCTGATTATAAGATGGTATGCAACCGATGAGGAATGTCGCTCCGCCCATAAGAAGTAGAGATAATAGGAACGATTTTTTACGACCACTTTTATCCCCAATAAAACCGAAGATAAGAGAGCCAAATGGCCTGATAAGATAAGAAGAGATAACGATGGCCAGGGTTTCTAGAAATCTGGAGTCGCCCTCTGGGAACAGGTGTATACTAAGAACAGGAGATAGGATAATTGCTAAAAGAAGGTCGTACCATTCAATTAGACTGCCCGTTGCTGAAGCAGTTATAATTGTTTTAAGATTTTGTTGTTGAGACATTTATTTTACTGATTAATATTTTCCTTCTATTTTTGATATTGCTCCTGATTTCCTTTTATAAGCCTTATGGTATATCCATCATTTTCAGCACAGCGATGCATCGTCTCGCGCTTAGAAGTTCTCTTTTGCATCATACTCGCGTATCAGTGCAGGCTCACAGCCTTTTCAATAGCCAGCTCGATCAGCTTCTCTATCCTTTACGGACTATTTCTTCTCGTAAAACTGATTGTATCGCTACAATCAGTCCCGGGTTTTCTAAATTTTTAGAATATGTTTGCAGAAACTGTATCCTTTTCAGCTCCCTGTAAATGATACTATTGTATTTGCTATTATAATGGTTAACTATTGTAAAGCTAGCAACAGATCGTTGCTTAAAAAAGGTAATTAATAGGAAAATAATGGTAAAAATAGTGTGCTGTAGAAGCCGAGTTACCCCTTGCGCTGTAAATCTCCGTTCCGACGGTAAATTAAAGGGGATATACCGGTGTGTTTTTTAAAGTACTTTGTAAAATTGGTAGGTTCGTCAAACCCCAGGGAAAAACTTATTTCTTTAACAGATTCATTACTGTAGTTCAGCATCCGACGTGCTTCTGTAAGCATGTACTCCATAATGTATTCCTTGGGTGTTTTTCCCAAAGCAGCGGCGCTAATCTGGCCAAGACGCTGCGTTGTTATATCTAATATCTCTGCGTAATCTCGTACATTAAAATGTTCACGGTAATTTTTGGCCACTAAGCTTTTGAAAGCGATGATATCCTGAAAATCTTTACTGGCCATATCCGTTACTTGCTGTACTACTTTTCCACGCTCTATAAATAGAATGAGATTATATAGCATGTTGAATAAGAGTGCATGCTGAAATTCATCTGGCTCTTTTTTTAACTCTTCGGACAGGCTGCGGAAAAGAGTCTGCACCTTAATGAGTATTTCTTTTGATTGTATGTTTTTGACTGTGGCATAGGCGTTATTGAAAATATGCAACAGAGGAAAGAATGCACTTTGTGGTATAAAATCTTCGGTAAACGCTATTAATTCTCCTTCAAATCCCGTTTGATTATTGAAATAATGGATTTGGTCTGGAGCGATATAGATTAAATTGTTTTTTTCTATATGGCAAAGATGTTGATCGATGTGATAATCCAACATCCCATCGGTCACCCAGATCATCATGAAGAAATAGGTGCGGTGTGGTTTCAACAAAATCTCCTGGCCACAATTTAGGTGTGAATCTAATGGTGAAACATATAAATTTTGGCCAGAATTTGATGTCGGTTTGAAAGCGAGTGTTTCGATAGTTTTCATACAGAATTACTTATCGCATCAATGCATATTCGTCGAAATTATAAAAAATTGTAAGAAATTAGTGATATTCAATTACTTTGTAGACATATTTTTACGTAAACAGATCGACTTTTTTAAGTTCAGCAAAATCATTCGCCCCGCAGATTAGACGGTAAATCAATTAGTGCTGCAAATCGATAAGATGTGGCAACTTTCTTAGGTACGGATACAATGTCATGTGAGGATTTGATAATGTCTAACGTGGTAAAAAATAAATATTAATCTCGGCCATCTTTGATCATGAATTACACAATCCGGTATCTCAATTTTAAGAATACCGAGTATATTCTATATTTTGGTGCCAAATTTGATATAAGGAGTGCACGTCCACCTAATGTTTATATCGATGATTGCATCTCTTAAGCGCCTACTTATTGTATTCAGCTTCAGCATCCTGCTTACCGGCTGTTTTGACATAGTAGAAGATGTTGCTCTCCAATCAAATGGAAGCGGTACGATTAAAGCGACTGTAAATCTCAGCAAAAGTAAAACTAAAGTAGCTTCTTTAATGAAATTGGATAAGGTAGACGGCATGAAGATACCCAAGCCTGCAGATATTCGGAAAGAAATGGCCGAGATCGTTGCTATACTCCAGAAAACGCCAGGCATATCCCAGGTTCAGCATTCGCTGGACTTCACCAACTTTATTGGTAGCTTGTCTTGTAAATTTACATCTGTAGAAGCTCTGAATGCTTTTACCACCACCTTGTCTAATCATTTAAAGACCAATATAAACGGTTATTCCAATTACGGGTATCAATCCAAAACAGGCATTTTTGAGCGTAAATCAAATTATAACACCGAGGCCAAGAAAAAGTTGGAGTCGTTGAGCCCTGAAAGCAAAAAAAGCTTTCATGACGCGTACTATTCGGCGATTTATAGATTTGACAGGCCGATTGTTTCCGTCTCGAATCCAGCCGCTCAGGTTTCTGCTAATAAGAAAGCCATCATGATGAAAGTGCCCGCCCTGCAAGTTTTGGAAGGCAAAATAAATTTATCCAACAAGATTCAACTAAGCAATTGATATTAAAGTAAGATTTTATGAAAATTAGATCTGTAGTTATTGCATTTGTGCTGCTTCAAACAGTTTTATGTGCGCAAGCACAAGATTTAATCACCAAGGTGCCTTCTGATGTGAATGCCTTGATTACCGTAAATACGAAAGCGGTGTTCAAGCATTTGGCGATGGATGATGTCAATGGATTTTTTAAAAGGGTAGGTGTATTCGACTCCCTTGGTTCCTTAAAACCTGGCGCATTGAATAAATTGGAAGATCTCGGTGTCGACTATGATTCCAAGGCTTATTTTTATATGCAATCTACCGACAGTGTACAATATTTTGGCGGTTTGATACCTCTTATGGATGCCGAAAAATTCGAATCCTTATTGAGTGCGGATCGAAAGATTGAGTTGGTCAACGGGTTGAAAAGTATATACAACAGAAATCGCACGATCCGTGTGAGCTGGGATTCTAAAACGGTGTATGTATTAGGAGCTAATGCGATGACCTACTACTTCGAGGCTCCCGATATTCGTGAACGCTATAAACTACCTGAGCCGGTAGCAGAGGCCTATCCAACTTATGATTATCCATCCGAGTATTACGATTATGCGTACGACGCAGCCATCCCTGTCGATTCAGTATATGTCGAAGATCGCGACTGGTCATCCGCAGATACCGTCGTTGTAGGAGATTATTGGGAGGAGATTGCTGACTCAGTCGCTATTGCTGCAGACACGTCAAACACGATCGTGATCACCGTTCCGCCGACAGTACAATGGGAAGGTATGTACGATGAAGTGGATTCGGTGTTGGCACAAGACCAGTATGCAGATGATTATTACTTGCAATATCGCAATTATACCACCGAGCGCGATTCGATGATTAATATCTTGCTCCATCAATGGATCGATCAGCGTATGCAAGACATTTCCGCAGGCACCATCTCATCGTATGCGAAAAAACATAAAATGGAGAAGATGGGAGATGATGTAATTGCAGATGTTCGTTTACAAAATTTCGGCGCATTCTACCAATCGTATCTTCCCGCGCACCTGCTGTATAGCACACTTGGTATCAATAGAATGCCAGAAATTGATTATGGAGTAGAAGCCGTTGGCGGACAAATGGTGGTACAGGGAAACAGGTTGGTGTTTCGCGGTGATGCCACGTTAGATAAGGAGATGAGTCGATACATCAAGGCCATTTATGGAAGAAAGATGAATAAAAAGTTCTTTCCTTATTTACAAGAGGACATTTTGGGCTTCATGTCATTCGCCATGGATACAGAAGCATACATCAAATATATGCCGGTAATCTTCCAGCGGTATTACGGACCTATGGCAGGCAGATATGACAAATATGTGGATATGGCTTCCTTATTTTTCGATATTTTTTTGGACGAAAAAGCGATAGGAAAAGTGTTTAAGGGAGATAACTTATTGGTTTTGCATGGTGTCACACCAGTAGAAGTGAGCTATACAGACTATGTTTACGACGAAGATTATAATTATCAAGAAGTAGAAAAAACGAAGACAGAGCAATTGCCTGACTTCGTGTGGATGTTTTCTTCTGATGATACCCGAATCTTTGAAAAGATGATCCAAGCTGGCCTTGCCGAATCAAAATTGCAGGATCTGAATGGGGTATATGCTTCTGAAAAATCTTATGGCACCGCTTTACAGCTGTATTTCTTAATTAAGGATGGAATAGTATTTGTCGGTAGTAACTTAGAAAAAATGCAAAACATTAATACCGGTAAGCATCTGGCGAAGGGACACAGACCCTACATAGATATTGCTAAAAAAGATGCATTTTCAGTGGTATTCAACACAAAACGTGCACCAGAATTGTTTGATCGTATGGACATACCCGTAGAGCGGAAAATGCGATCTACAGTAGAAGAGCTTGGGCAATATGGCGACTTTACGTTGAGATCTTCAGGTATCAAAAAAAATAAAATAGCGGCTGAGCTCTCTATTGATTTTCCTGATCGCAAAGGGAATGCTTTGGCTTTCCTGTTCGACTTAATGAATGAGTTTGTTCCTACTATAAAATAAGAAACATGAAAAGATTTGTACGCGTATTAGGGTGGATTTTCTTGAGCTTAGGTTTGATCGCTTTAGCCATTATACTCTTCTTTTCGTACAGACAAATGCGTTCGGAATCTCAATGGGTACATCGCGATGCCACCGCTATCGTAGAAGTAAAATCAGATCGGATTTTCCGGGAGCTGGCAGCTAATGCGCTGTGGAACCCAAGCGCCTATTTTGGTAGCGAACGCGATACCTTGGCAGACACTGTACTTCAAAAATTACGTCCTTGGAATTTGGGTGTTTCGTTGCCCGCTAATGTCTACTTTTTTAGCTTACCATCCGGAGAATCTTCTTATTTCACCATCCTTCCGGTGGATGATTTGCCACGCCTTCAGCAGGTATTGTCTACTGCTTTAAACACATCTTTAAACGTCGAAAATTCGTCCAACTGGTGTGGACGTACAGAAGATAAAAGTTTATATGTAGTCGGTAACGAGCGTTATGTTGTTTTAGGCTGGAATCCGAGTAAGACCGATACAATCGTAGAACCGATGCAACAGATGTTAGCATCGCAAGATGATTTCATAGAAATAGCTACGCTGAAAGCCGGTAAACCGAAAGAAGCGACAGGCGATATTGTCTTTTGGAAACCTGGAGAAGCAAGTTTCTGGTCCATGGATTTTAGGGCGGGTGAGATTGTGATTGCTGGATTATTAGGCGATGCTGACTGGCGGTTTAGCAACAAACCAGTAGGAGCAATATTTCCTGAAAATAATATCTTGTCCGTGCGGCTGTTAGCAGACATTCGCCCATGGCTAGCGAAACATGAAGACATGTTGCAGGCTCAGGGGCTCCCTTGGAAAGATATTGAGCCTTATCTGGGCAATTATTGGGAATTACAATGGAAAAATGAAGCAGTGCTACAAGCAGATACCATTATCACGTATGATTACGACGATAACTTTGAAATGGTGGAGAAGCGTGAACTCAGAAATGAAACGGTTCCAGATCTGACATTATCTTTTATGGCCTCACCACATCTTTTGTCGTATCTTCCGGAGAAGCTATTTTATAAGTTTTATAAAAAGCAGGCCGGCCAGTTGCTGATTTTAAGTACGAATAACGCTCGACCTGCCCAAGGGCAAGAACTTGTGCCACAAACAGATCTTCTCTATGTACGTTATCAGCAGCCTGAAATATGGAATGCGCCGATACCAATGCCTACATGGCTGCAAAAGATAGAGCGCGCAGACATAGCCGGAACGCAGGGTGCTGAACAAACGATAAACGTATCAGGAACTTTTGAATTTACGAATGGAAATTTGCATCCTTTGAAACATTTACTTTCTCCAAAACGCTAAGGATTACGAATTCTTAAAGATAGGCAGGATACTGCACATCGTGCAAAGTACAATCCCAAATAAGGAAAATACACCATAAGAAAAGCGTAAGCTGGACAGTTCCGCAATGTATCCAATCAATGGCGGCCCGATCAAAAAGCCAAGGTAACTTAGGCTAGATACCATGGCTAGCGCCATGCCAGATGAGATCGTTGGATGCTTTCCAGCAACAGAATAGATGATCGGTACATTACACGCTACGCCCAGACCTACGAGCATAAAACCCAATGTGCTCGCCATCAGGCTGGGGAAGGAAACGGCAATCGCCATCCCGACAAACATCAAAATACCGCTGCCCTGTAATATACGTTGTCTGCCGAATCTGGAAAGTGCTTTGTCGCCGATGAAGCGTGCCATAGCCATCATGACCATAAACGCGGCATAACCCAATACGATCAGACTTTTGGGCGCATGAACCACTTCGTCGAAATAAACGCCCGACCAATCAAACATAGCGCCTTCGGTAGCCATGCTGCAAAAACCTACGATTCCCAAAGAAATCAATAGCCTATCCGGTTTGAAAGCAAATCCTCCTTTTTTCGGTTGAAGCCCTGCCGGTGGCGCGAGATATTTTCTATTCAAAAGATTCAGTGTCCAAACGATTCCAGTAATAATCAGAAAATGCCCTTCAATAGGGAGTTTTAACGTCATGCAGATCAAGCCGATGAGCGCACCTGTAAAACCAGCAATACTCCATGTGCCATGGAAAGATGACATGATCGAACGCCGGTAAATACCTTCAGCGAGCACACCTTGGGTATTGACCGAGATATTGCACATATTTCCAATAATACCAAAAAAGAGTAGTGCGAGAGCCAAAGCCCACATATTTGGCGCAAGTGCAATCGTGAAAAGATTAGCCACATACAAAAAGCCAACAATCGGAAGTAACCGATGACTTCCATATTTTGAAACTAACCTTCCTGATAATGGCATGGTTAATAATTGGCCAATTGGCAGCATAAGAAGTACTGTGCCTAATTGAGCTTCGGAAAGTCCCAGATGCTGTTTGATAGTTGGAATTCTACTCGCCCAAGAGGCGAACGCAAGTCCTTGACAGAAGTAGAAGGCAGCAACTGCCATACGAATTCTACCCTTATTCGGGCTAAGATCTGAGGTAATTTGCGGCGCACTGGAGATTGTCATGGTATTTTATAGATGTTCCGCAAAGTTAATCAAAAGCGTTCACTACCAAAATACTACATCTTGCAAATCGTCAAATGCTATTTACTCTTACCAAAGCTTCTTTATCAATACGGCTTTATGATACGATCATACATTAAGAAAGGATTAATCAAGAAATGGAAATTGATTTTCAAATAAATGTCCGATGATCGGCAACGGCGTGCGCTCTTGATTCAGAGCATTAAATACTCCCAGAACTACAAAAATTAGAAAGACAATTCCGATAATATTAGTAATGAATGCTAATGGAGTAATAATACTGATCACTATGTATCCTAAGGTATTGACTACGATCCCGGTCAAAAGCAGGCCGAAACCTTGCTTTAAGTGGTATAAACTCATACTGTCGCGGTTATTTTTGCCAAAAAAGTATGCTATAAACCATAAAATACCAATGTAACTTAAAGCGGATTGAGTTTTTGAGTTCATAATATTCTTTTTAGGTGGTTGTAGAATAGTGTTTGATTCCCAGATTATACCAGGGTTGATCCTCAATACAAGATACATTTTTATTCGCTATTTCTTATTTTAAATCTATGCTTACTTGTAAAAGCGTAGCGTATATGTTATGGAAGTTGCAACTTATCAACGGATTAACTACTTTTGATAAAATTAACACGTTAGTATGAAATTATTTTCTTTTGTAACCATTCTGATCATGTTTCTTGTAGAAGCAATTTGTTTATAGTTTCGTAAGATTAGAAATGTTAAATTTCTCTATTCTTAGGGCATGGAGAATGGTACCATAGTTTTCAGCAGATACTCTACACCGTACAGCTAGTCGTTTCTCATTTTTGGCGTTTTTATAGGTATTAGAATTAACCCTACCGATGCACCAATATAGTTTGTAAATGACCATGAGCGCTGATCTTAAAACACCAAGATATAGTTTGTAATCTCAGGTGATTTGTACCCCAAAACTTTTTTAAAACAGGATCGCTTGTACTGCGCGGTAAATAATGCTGTTGTTCAGTGATTATTTGTTTTTAAATAAGCAATTATTTAAATAAATAATTTATATATTTGTTCTTAAGATTAATTTTAATTGATCCTCAATTTATATATATAAGCTTTAGCGAACAGGTAGTGCTCATGATACCGATGTTTCGAGTTATCGGTTGTGATATCGCTTAGTGCTGGTGATACTAGGCTGAAGTAATCATTAGCCGCTGTAATACAGAAAGTTTAATGTGGATGTATGTCTACAAAACAGAGCTTTGTTATATATGTAGTTTAATATTAATGATAGAGTAGGTATTATTTCTTAATAAATTTCGCAAAAAACGTATGAATTCTAAAAATTATCATGTAGGATTACTTGTTCTCAGATTGAACTTTGGCATACTAATGCTTTTTCATGGAGTGCATAAGTTGCTAAACGGTGTTCACCATGTACAAGATATGTTGTCAGAAATCGGACTACCATCATTTTTAGCTTATGGGGTACATATCGGTGAGACTATCGCGCCAATTCTTTTGATTATAGGTTTTAGGACTAAAATTGCTGCTTCAGCTTTCACATTAGTAATGTTAGTAGCGTTCGCTATGGCGCACACAGAAAATTTTTTCGAACTTGGAAAAGCTGGAGCTTGGCAACATGAATTAGTTGCATTGTATTTATTTGGAGGGCTTGGTCTCTTTTTTACAGGTGGAGGAAAATACGCTTTGTCGTCAACAAATAAATGGGATTAGTTCGCATTTTATCCTATTCATTTTTTACAACGAGGCACAGCAACGAATTTTCAATATGTATGAAATTACCAAGCTGTTTTTAAATAATTCCTTAACGTCGTGTTACCTGTTTAAGTAGTTCGACGGATCAGCAATATAAAATGTGTATACCCATGATCGGTAACTATATTCCAATGATCCAAAAAACAAAAATCATGTAATATTCTAATATATAGGTGTTTATTTGTTTTTGTGTTTGAATATGAACACAGACTGTCCATATTCAGGTACAGTGGCTCAATAAAAACATACCCAATTAATCCATAGCGTTTTTCCATTTTAATTTGTTTAATTTGTAAAAAAATACTGAGCAGTATCTAAATATGAAGAAAGCAGAAGCTACACGATTGAATATTTTGCAAAAATCGTTTGATCTGATTTATGCAAGAGGATATCAGAATGCGAGTATTGACGAGATATTAGCCACGACTCAGGTAACAAAGGGAGCATTCTATTACCATTTCAAAAATAAAGATGAAATGGGATTGGCTATCATACATGAACTCATGAAGCCTGCATTGACACAAAGTTTTGCTAAATCATTGCAAAACACAAAAAACCCATTAGATGCTATTTACAACCTGATACACCATCTATTGCTCGAAAACGATTTTCTGAAAGTAGAGTATGGCTGTCCGGCCGCCAACTTTACACAAGAAATGACGCCATGGAATCAAGATTTTAGTAAAGCATTGCAAGAGATAACACAAGAATGGATTAAGATTATGACAGGCATGATTGAACGTGGAAAAAAATCGGGTCATATACGCCATGATGTCAATGCGAAGCAGGTTACTTTTTTCGTGATGTCTGGATATTGGGGTATCCGAAATTTTGGAAAGCTGGAGAATAGTAAAAAAGTGTATTTAACTTATTTAAAGGAGCTTAAAGTTTATTTAAATGGATTAAAATGATTTTTTACACTAAAAACATACTTATTAGTATGTTTTTAGTGTACATTTGAAATGTATTACGTCTTCAAGATGATTTGCATAGGTGCAAAACGTGTTAATGATTACATCATCATGAATGGAAAGGAGTTTTTAAAATTAAGTAGGATGATGTTTCATTAAATAGTTCCCGATAGGGAATCAGTTCTCAAACTTGTAAATCAGTTTTTTTTAATCTAAAACATACCGATTAGTATTTTATAACATGTATCAAACACTCACATTTTATCACAATTCATTGCGATGGCTTGTTTTAGCAAGTCTGCTACTAGCCATTTACAGAGCGTACAGGGGCTATCTCACCAAATCTACTTTTTCAAAAATAGATAATGCGGTACGGCATTGGACTGCTACGATAGCACATATTCAGTTAATGATCGGTATGATCCTCTATTTTCAAAGCCCATTAATAAAATACTTTTTTGCGAACTTCAAAACAGCAATTCAGGATATGCAGCTTTTGTTTTTCGGGTTATTGCATAGTTCCTTGATGTTATTAGCTATTATACTCATTACCATCGGGTCAGCTTTTGCCAAAAGAAAAGAAAGTGATACGGAAAAATTTAAGACGATGATGATTTGGTTTACTGTGGCATTACTCATCCTATTGATCGCTATTCCATGGCCATTTTCGCCTTTTGCCAGCCGACCCTATTTTAGGTAAGGATAGCAATAATGCTGATTGAACGACAAATCTCAGACAAGCTCGGATAATTAAAGACTTAAAATAATGATTTTACAGCTGTTAGAAACAAACATGGGGAGGCTTAGAATAATGGCTATTCTAGAAGGGATTTCACTTATAATCTTAGTGTTTATTGCGGTACCGATAAAGTATTGGTTCCTTGATGATTCATTAACAAAAATGTTGGGCCCAACTCACGGAGCACTTTTTTTACTATTCCTGCTAAACACAATTAGCACCAGTATTGCACAAAAATGGAAACCTAAGACCACCGGACTGATATTAGTTTCCTGCCTTATTCCCTTCGGCACTTTCTACGTAGACCACAAGTTTTTGAAAAAAATAGACAAAAGATGAAATACATATTGATTACTACGATCGTTGTTTTGATGATGTATTTGGTATATAGAACTTATCGCTTCGTAACTCTGGCGAATGGTTTGGATAAAAAGATAGAACGCGGAGCAATTATATTAGATGTCCGAACCACGCGCGAGTATGCTATGGGACATATTGAGGGGTCAATTAATATCTCATTAGGTGAAATAAGAGAGCGATATACGGAGCTCGATTCTTCCAAAACATACATCACTACCTGTTCTCACGGACTTCGGAGTGTAAAAGTAGAGAATCTGTTGAAGGATCTCGGGTTCAAACATATCCATAATGGCGGCGCATGGAGCGATCTGGAAAAGATAATCAAACATAAGAAACAGTAATACAATTGTTTCCCTCAGTCACTTGGCACTGGGATATTCAAATAAGTTTGCAAATGACAGTTTTCATTGCCCTATGAATGATGTATTTTCTATTTATTAACTCAGGTGAATCATAAGCGTTTTTTTTAAAACGATTTTTGTTTCGATAAAATTGAATTTTATGGAAACAAAAAATAATCAATGGCGCGTAAAGTCCTTTTCATTTTGGTGTGTACTGATGATAGCCCTTGGTATTCTATTTATAGGAATCCGTTTTATTATAGAGCCTGAAATAGGAGCCGCCGGCTACGGTATTCCTTTCTCAAAAGTAGATGATACAGTTTATGGGCAGATAAAAGGTATCAGGGATGTTGCTTCGGGACTAATCTTATTGCCAATGCTATTTCTGCGTATGCGCAAAGCAATTGCTTGGGTGTTCAGTATCGCTTCTATTATTCCCACGGGCGATTTTCTAATTATTCTTTTCCATAAAGGCGTGAGTGATTTATCACACCTCCTCATCCACGGTATTACCGCTGCAGTAATGATGCTAACTGGAATGCTACTTTTTTATGGACTTTCTAACAAAAGATAAGGGTTAAGTTTTATTATTCCATCAAATGCTATTGATGCAGTTTTGGCAAAAAATGGTGTTATGTAGAGAATTACTTAATTTGCTATCATGGATTCTCTTATTCAAACAATTAAAGATCAGATCTCCATTTCGGAAGAGGATATTCTATTGATCAAAAGCCTTTTTCGCAAAAAAGAACTAAAGAAGGGAGAACATTTATTGTCTGCGGGAGAAACCTGTCGTTATATTGTCTTTATAGAACAAGGTTTAGTCCGTTACTATACTAATAATGACGATGCCGAACCTACTTATTATTTTAGTAAAGAAGGTGAGTTTGTGTGTGATTATTCTAGTTTTTTGCCGCAGATACCTTCCACAACCAATATTCAAGCGCTAGAAGATACGATCGTATATCGGATCAGTAAGGATGGTATTCAAAAATTTTACGATGCGGTAAGAAACGGTGAAAGGTTTGGTCGCAAAGTAATCGAGCAAGTATTCGTAAATGTCTTAAATCAAATCATCTCACAATATACCGATTCGCCGCACAACCGTTATCGTAAGTTTCTCTTGGATTTTCCTGAGCTTGTACAGCGTATTCCTCAGTACTATATTGCAGCATATGTTGGGGTAAAGCCACCTTCTCTAAGCCGAATCCGAAAACGGTTGAAACTTTTGTAAATTTAATTCGTTTTAACTAAAAAAACATTTATAATATATACCTTAAATTTTCAACATGTCACAGGAATTAAGTAAATCACCCGTGTTTGATGGTACAGGATACGAACCATCTGTATTTTCTAGATCACAATTCGTACCAGCTAAGACAGATTATAAAGTCGTAGATTATAAAAACACCAATACCGATAAGAATAAGAAAATATTGGTGATAGCTACCGAAGAAAAATATATGACCATGGATAACGGGAAAAAATTCTCTACCGGAAATCATCCCGTGGAAACATTTGTTCCTATCCTTCACTTACAAGAAGCTGGGTACGAAGTAGATTTTTATACTCCCACTGGAGGCTCCGTAAAATTGGAATTATGGGCTCTTCCACTACAAGATAAGCTGGTTAATGATGTGATAGAGAAATATACTGAACAGCTCGTCAGCCCCAAAAGTCTAAAAGATTTCGTAGCAGGAGATATGAAGTCGGAAACTGATTATGTTGCTGTATTCTTACCTGGTGGCCATGGAGCAATGTTGGGCTTACCGGAGAATGAAGACTTGAAAAAAGTAATTAATTGGGTTGTAGCAGAAGACAAATTTATGTTGGCCATCTGCCATGGTCCCGCGGCGTTATTGGCTGCTGCCTACCAAGCTGAATCAGCAGATTTCCCTTATAAAGGATATAAAATCAATGCCTTCCCCGATAAAATTGATGCGACGCTTCCAGAGATTGGCTATCAACCAGGACAAATGCCTTGGTTTTACGGCGATAAGCTTGCAAAACTAGGTGTTGAGTTTTTAAATGATGATATCAGTGGAGCATGCCACGTAGACCGAAAATTAGTATCAGGCGACAGTCCACTTGGGGCAAATTTATTTGGAGAAATGAGTGCAAATGCACTTTTGGCAGATCCAAAAGCGAATGCAAAGTAATCTAGCATAACTTTCTGCATCGACACATTTAATAAGAAATGTGTTGATGCAGATTTTGATATTTAAGACCCTTAATGAATACGGAGCACATGATTTTGATGCGGTCAAAGCCCTATTCGCAATTTCAACGATACACCATAGAGGGGGTGTGTCATAACCAGATAAATAAAATTTTTTATTTGGGACCATTCATATCACCTATTATATTGACTGTTGATACAGCTGTTTACAACAATATAATCTGCATCTAGTCAATATGCTACAAACAAGCCATTAAGCTCCCAATTACCTGTACTAGCTATTCGAACAATAAAAGCCTAGCGCTACATCATACTTGCAATTTTCTACACAATCTTTAATATGCAAAATTCCATTATTTAGAGCAGCACTAGGTTTATTTGCTTTATAAATTTGATTGTGAATGGCGTTATATGAAGCTCATATAACCTTCAACGGCAGTTCTCGCACAAAAGACGTGTAGAAGGGCGATGTGAAATTGTAAGTGATGGTGAATGCTTGATTTGCTAAAAATATCCTTTGAATCACTATAGTATATAAAATCTATAAAACTAGTAGAGTATTATTAAAAATGTTTTTATATTTGCTCATCGACTATGTAAATGTTGATCGTATTAGCGTGTGAATGACTAAACCCACCTTCGGTTAACAGATTAGATTATCCTAGAATTAAAGAAAGTATTTATGAAGAGCATTACCCGGTTGAGTAAGAAAAGTAGGCATCCCATCTATCTCCACAACAGTACCTGCGAAGTCATGCGAATGTGTTAGGGCTTTCTGATTGCGATAAAACAAAAGCAAATAGCTCATTGTCGCGATATAAAACAGGGAAGTACTAGACCTCCCTGTTGCCCAATAATGAAAACAAGTAATCAATTGGCGTTGGCACTTGTAGTTTTTCACCATTAAACAGTCCAAAAGTATGAAAAATTTAGGAGTACTCCGGTATTCTTCCTATCTGCTTTGTGTTCATTTATTTTTGAATGTGTTCTCCAGCTATGCACAGGAGGGCACAGGCCCCATTATCAATGCGTCCCTGAGCGGACGTGTTATTGATGCACAAACCAAGCAGCCCATAGAAGGGGTTACTATCCAACTCGAAGCCGTAACCCATAGTATTAAATCGGGTCGAAATGGCCAATTTCAATTTGTTACCGGTCAGAAATTACCACTCACAGCGACCTTTTCTTATCTCGGTTACGAAAGCAAAAAGCTAACGATTGAATCTTCTCCGGCGGTGATCGAACTCAGTCCCTCGTCCGAAAGCCTGGAAGAGGTATTGGTGGTAGGCTATACCACCGTACAGCGGAAAAACCTGATCGGCGCCATTGACCGTATTTCGCAAGAAAGCGTGAAGGATATCCCTGCCGGGAGTTTTGATGCGCAACTCCAAGGGAAAATTCCCGGGGTGCAGGTTGCGGCAAGTACCGGTGTGCCCGGAGAGGCACTGCATGTGCGTTTGCGCGGTGCCACTTCTATCAATACCAACAACAACCCCTTGTATGTGATCGACGGCGTATTTCTAAATTCAGAAAGTTTACAGACCATCAATACCGGGGGGAAGGCGACGTCGCCGATTGCAGACATCAACCCGGCAGACATTGAGCATGTAGAAGTATTGAAGGACGCGGAAGCTACCGCCTTATATGGATCACGTGGTGCCAATGGAGTGATTTTGATTACCACCAAACGCGGTAACCGTTCTCAATCCGCTCGCGTGGATGCCAATGTATATGCCGGAAGCGCACGTGCCACATCCCTTTGGGAACTGGTTACCGGCGAAGAACACGCGATCCTGGTGAACGAATATTTTCGAAATATCGGACAGGCAGAACCATTTAGGCCCATAGCTCAGGGAAGGCGAGGTTTGCCGTCAGAACAGCAGACCTATGATCGGCTTTCCGAAGCCTTTCGCACCGCAGCGGTGTATAACGCAGACGTGGCCGTTTCGGGTGGAAGTGAGCGAACCAGCTATTACCTCGGAGCAGGGTACAACAAGCAGGAATCCATCTTAAAGCCCATTTCTTTTGGCCGGGCAAGTTTTCGGTTTAATCTGGATCAAGATGTGGGTGATCGGCTGAAAATAGGGAGCAGCAATGTGCTGTCGCGAACCGGAAGAAATCAGGGACGTGCTGGCGACGGCCCACAGGGAGGTATCCTGCAAGCGGCCTTGCATACGCCGACGTATCTGTCTCCTTTCAACGATGCAGGTGTGCCGGTTGGCCGCGCCGGATTTGATAACCTCACGCTCCTCTTAGACAATTATGATGTAGGCTCCACTAGCCTGCGCTATATCGGCAATGTGTACGGAGAATATCAAATCTCCCCGTCATGGAAATTCCGCTCTACCTTCAGCGTAGACTACAATAACTACGATGAACACGAATATTGGAACAACCTGTTGATCGCCGGCAGCCCAAATGGCTTAGCCACCTCTGCCATCTCCCAGGCCACAACCTGGATTAACGAGCAGACCTTAACCTATCGAAAAACACTTGGACAGCGGCATGCGCTGGGGCTATTGCTTGGGAATACCTTGCAAGGTAGTCACTTCTCGTTGACCGCTGCCGAAGGACGCGGATTTGCCACGAACGACTTTACCTTGATCAGTGCCGCAGCAAATACTACTAGCACCCAAGCTTGGGATCAATACAGCCTGGCATCATTCTTTGGCCGGGTGGATTATGGCTTTGACGGAAAATATTTGGTCGACTTCTCTCTACGGGCGGATGGTTCGTCGAAATTCAACCCTGGTTACCGTTGGGGATATTTTCCGGCGGTGGGTGTCGCCTGGCGGCTTAGTAAAGAACGTTTTCTGGAAGATGTATCCTTTCTGGATGACCTGAAAATACGCAGTAGCTATGGCCTAACCGGGAATCAAAACGGAATCAATTCCTTTGCTTCCAGGCAATTGTGGTCGGGCGTCGGTACAGCGTATCAAGGCGTGGCGGGCATATCGCCCGAACAGCTGGCGAATCAGCGACTGAGTTGGGAAACGACTTCCCAATTCAATATCGGCTTAGATGCTACCTTGTGGAGAGGCAGACTGACGGCTGCGGCAAACTATTATTATAAATACACCCGCGACGGACTCCTGACGGAAGTGCTACCCGGCACCACAGGGTTCGACAGTTACACGAACAATGCCGTGGAAATTAGCAACCGAGGGGTGGAGTTTAGTGTCAGCTCTATCAATATCAGCAAACCACAATTTCAGTGGAGCACCAACTTCAATATTGCCCGCAATATCAATAACATCGAAAAGCTGGAAACACCACAGAATTACGGCAGCCGCAACCTGATCCAGTTTCGGGAAGGCTATCCGATGTATTCTTTCTGGGTATACAATCAGCTGTATGTCGATCCGCAAACGGGAGATGCGGTGTACGAAGACGTGAACGGCGATGGTCGTATCACGACCGACGACCGACAAATTCTGGGGAATATATGGCCAGACTATTTCGGTGGGCTAAGTAATGATTTTCGGTATAAGAATTTTGATCTTAATGCCTTTTTCATCTTCTCCGTTGGCAATGATATCTATAATCACAACCGCTTTTTTGCAGAAGGTGGCGGTGCGCGTGATGCTGCACGGGTGATCTTCGCCAGCAATCTTGCCCGCTGGCAACAGCCGGGTGATGTGACCGATGTTCCCCGATCGGATGGCGTAAATAATAACAACTACCGGGATGGCGGAGGGCGCTGGCTGGAAGATGGTTCGTACCTGCGGTTCCGCACATTAAGCGTGGGTTATACCTTTGGTGCCGCAAATCTGGGTCGTCTCTCCCTGTCCAAGCTGCGCATTTATGCGCAAGCGACCAACCTGTTTACGCTAACTAGGTATACTGGACTTGATCCAGAATCGGCGGCCAATAGCGACCCCAATCAACAAGGTATTGATTTGGGTACACCGCCACAGCCACGTAGTTTTCAACTGGGGATTAACTTAACCTTATAAGAACGTCATGAAGAAATATGTGTACTTCCTTTATATACTATTATTGTCGAGCTGCTCGTCTTTTCTGGAGGTCGATCCCAGAGCGTCTATTTCCGGAGAAAACATTATTCACGATGCTACCTCCGCGCAGGCGGCTATCAATGGAGCATATGCTGGATTACGGAGTTATTATAGCCTGAATTACCAATCGATTGCCTACCTCTCGGGCGACAACGTGCAATGGACTGGGTCACAATCGCTGGTGCAGGAATTTATTAACCATCGTGTTAATCCGGAAAATGCCACGCTGGCGGTGACTTGGATTGATATCTATAAAACCATCAATCGAGCCAATCATGTGATCAAAGCACTGCGTGAATTGTCGGGAGATGCGATCCCGGAATCAGTGAAAAATTCTATACTCGGACAGGCTTATGGCATCCGCGCGTTGGCCTATTTCGACCTTATTCGCGTCTGGGGCGGTGTCCCTCTAATCACGGAGCCAACACAAAACGTAGGCGAAAACCTGGGTATCGCGCGAAGTACAAGAGAGGAGACCTATGCCTTAGTGCTGGCAGATTTAAATCAGGCGGAAGCGTTGCTTCCCGAGACGACTAATCGTTTCATCTTGACCAAGAAGACCATCTGGGGATTGAAAGCACGCTACCACTTGTATCGGGAAGAATGGGCACAAGCAGCTTCGTTCGCTAGCTTATTGATCGCCGATCAGGCGAATTACGATTTGCTCAATCCGTACTTTACCTTTTTTAAAGAGAATGTGGCCGGCACCCGCGAATCTGTTTTAGAACTCTTTTATAGCGTGAATGAGCCTAATCCGCATCGCGGACAGTGGCAGCCGCAAACTAACGGTGGCACGCGGCAATGGGCGCCGAGCGAAGCGTTGATCGGTCTACTAACCAACGCCACAACCGCCGGAGCCCGAAGTGAGTTGATTGCCAGAGATAATCAGAATCGCTGGTACGGCAATCTCTATTATCGCAGCACCGCTGCCGATCCCACCTACCTGATACGCATCGCAGAACTTTACCTGATTCGTGCGGAAGCCTCCGCGCATCTGGGCGAATACAGCCAGGCTTTGGCCGACCTCAATCGTATCCGCGAACGCGCGTTGCTTGCGCCCCGTTCGGCCAGTAGCGAGCCGAACACCCTGCTGCGCTGGATAGAAGACGAGCGCCGGTTAGAGTTCGCGTTCGAAGCTCACCGCTGGTTTGATTTGGTGCGCACCCGCCGAGCTGCAGCCGTGTTGGGTGTCACGGAAGCGTTTCGTCTGGTACTTCCGATTCCATTTAATCAAATCCTAGCCGATCCGGTATTGGAACAAAACCCAGGTTATTCATCTCCACAAAATCCTTAATATGTCTATAGATCACGATATCCCTTGGGGCAAAAAGTTTTTACTTCGCGTAGCGATACTATTTATCGGGGTAGTCAGCATTCCGTTGCAGGCCGATTTTTATACCATCCTGTTTACGATCAGTTGGGCTAATTTAATCCCAGATCTGTTCAATTTGCTGACCTTTCTGCCGCATTACTTCGGGGCATTGAGTAGCCTTTATGACTGGCTACTGCTACTAGCCATCGCAGCGGTTGGCGCATTGGTATGGTTGCGTTTGGAAAACGGCAGCAGTCTGCAACGGGAGTTTTGGTATTTCTACTACCTGCGAGTTTTTGCCCGGTTCAAACTGGCGGCGATTCTCTTTGTAGCTGGTTTTATCAAGTTGTTTCCTTTATTCGCGCCGGATCTATCCTTAAGTCATTTAAATACGGCCTATGGACAGTTTGAAGACTGGAAGCATTTGTTGCTAAGTCTTTCTGCAGCGCCCGCGTACTTAGTGTTTTTAGGGATTGTAGAACTGTTGGGCGCCAGCTTGCTGTTGTTCCGCCGCACCGCGTTTCTGGGCGTGGTGTTTATCATTCCTTTTTACGGCAATGCATTTCTGGCGGATCTGGCCTATCAAGGGCCGACTTACTTTGCATCAGCGTATGTAGTGCTATTAACGGTGCCGATCTTTCTATACGACGTAAATCGCCTAGCTTCCTTGGTCGTTCATCTCCGTACAACGCTTCCCGCCGTGACGTACGATGCATGGAGCAGGGTCTCCTGGTCGAGTGGGCGCTGGGTATTCAAGCTGTTGTTTGCCATTATTTTCATTGGTTTCGTGGGGGTACGAGCCTATCAGATTCATCAACAGCCTTTCGCTTCGTTGCATTATCCAGAGGAAGCTGGTCTGCCCGACATTCAGGGCAAATATGTGGTGGATCGCTTCGTCTGGAATGGCGATACGATTCCTTATTCACCTACCGATACGCTACGCTGGAAAGATGTGGTGTTTGAGAAATGGAACACGCTGAGTGTGCGTTTAGAAAATGCACATATTGTTTCCGACACGTCCGCAGGCTTATTTCAACGGGTGGCAGACGGGCGCGATTATGAATTCACCCATGTGGGTGATCGTTTATACTATCGGTATACGACGGCACAGGGTAATAGTAGTATTCGTCTTCATAATCCGAATACGTATTATAAGCATCAAGGATATACGCTACAGGTCGATCGCCCGGATTTGACGCATGTAAACTTGTCCGGGGTAAGTCATCAGGGGGATTCCCTGCAGGTCGCTTTGCGCAAAACCGATAAAAAGTACTTGCTCGAGGAAATTAAGAAGCAAGGGCGACGCAGTTTAGGGTACAAGTTATAAACGAAAAACGAATAGAAATGTCCGTAGAACATTCCACCACTTCAGCCTACACGGCCACGCATTGGCCCACCTGGCAACTGATCGCCTTTCGGATTAGTTTTGTTTTCTTTGTCATTATCGCCATTCCCAACAATCCTTTATGGTATCAGCACGTGTTGGCAATCGACTGGACCAATTTGGACTATCGGGATCTGTATGATATCTGTCGCTTTGGTTCGGGGGTCAATTGGTTTGGCCGTACCACTTTCGGTTATCGGCTAGAGGGCTATAGTATTTGGGTAAATACCTTCGGGTTTGCCGTGCTGGCTGGCTTGCTGTGGACGGCCAGCACGCGGGTGTTTAAATCGCGCCGTACCGCATACAATACCTTGTTTTATTGGCTTAACGTGATTGTGCGATATCGTGCCGGATTAGGCATTATAGGCTTTGGTTTCACCAAGGTATTTCCCGTGCAGATGCCTTATCCATCCTTAGGTATTCTGGATACAGACTATGGCGACATCACCGCGCAGAAGATATTCTGGCTTTCATTTGGTATCGTTCCCTGGTATCAGGTATTTGCTGGTATATTGGAAGTGTCTGCAGGAACGATGCTACTCTTTCGTAAGACCGTGCCCATTGGTGCCGCTTTGTTAGTCGGCGCACTGGGTGCCATTGTGGTGGTGAACTTCGCCTATGATGGCGGCGTACATGTGTACAGTACCTACTTCGTTCTGTTAAGCTTATTTCTGTTGGTTCCTTATTATGTGCCGTTTTACCGACTTTTTGTACAAGAGATTCCGGCTAGGGTCTGGTTGTTTTATCCCGATTTTGGACGTGTGGCGAATATTTCGCGACATGGAATTAGGGCGGTACTGCTCTTCGTCTTTTTAGGCGTTTTCTTCTACCTACAATACATCGACTTCCGTTACGATCCTTACAAACAACCTTCCTCTGCAGGTGTGCCGGAGCTTCGTGGACATTACCAGGTGACTACTTTTCGATTAAATGGGGCAACACACCCATTCGATCCCAACGATAGCATTCGCTGGCAATCAGTCGCCTTTGAAAAGTGGTCGACCTTAACGTATACCGTGAATCGCCCCTTGCAGCTTGATCTGTCGAATGGGGGCGGAGACCCAAAAAGAGATGTCAACCGGACGTTTGAGCTGTCCGGCGTAGCTGGCGGCCGCCGGGCATTTCATTATTATGCCGATACCCAAAATCAGACCCTCTACCTGGAGGACAAGTATAAGCTCATTCCTGATCAACGAAATATAACCGCCGGCGATGGGGGAGATGGAGGCGTACGCAATTACTTGCAGGAGTCTGGCTTGGATGCGGATGGCCTGCCCGAGTTGTCGGCTGCCGAATGGATTCCCGAATCTGTTCGACCGAAATTTGCGCAAGAAGTGAATGATGTGCACCCTCGTGCACGCACGACACGTCGCATTCGGGAGTTTGCCCGTGCCGATACGCTGGCCGAGCAGGAAGTGCGTCGCCGTTTTGTGGTGCGCTACACCGCGCAGCAGCAGGGGGGGCGGGTCATCTTGGAGGGGATAGATGAGAATCGGGATTCCCTGTACGTGGTGTTGGATCGGGTAGACAAGCATGTTAAACTCAGACCTGGAAAATTGGTAGCGGGTGAATACGATTAGCAAAACAAAAGCAGCGTGTATAGTAGTGTTGTTTGGCTGGCTGGTTGCCTGCATGGCTCCGCAACGGCCAGATCTGGCAGAATCTGAAGATCCCATCAGCGTGTCTTGGTCCGACGGTCTGAACAAATATGAAACCACCTGGCCTGATCAATTTAAATTAGGACGACCCGCGTCTGCCGATTTTATTGCCCGCTGGGATATCGACGTCAGACCGGATGGTAAAGGTCTACCCGTCGGCATAGGTACGCCGCGCGAAGGTGCGCAAGTATACGCGCAAAAATGTGCGTCTTGTCATGGAGCAAATGGCTATGAAGGTCCGGAGGATAAGTTGGTCACGGATGGTACAGCTACGAATACAATTGGCAATTATTGGCCGTATGCGACGACCATATTCGACTATGTGCGGCGGGCCATGCCCTTTGATCAGCCCGGCTCGTTGACTGATCAGGAGGTGTATGATATAACCGCCTACCTGCTGGCGTTGAATGGCATTATTGATCAAGACAGTCAGATCGATCAAAAGACATTACCACAGGTGGAGATGCCAGCCAGGAAAAAGTATGTGTTGGATGATCGGCGCGGGGGCAAAGAAATCAAATAATCATAGTGAAGTCAGTTTAAGAAAACATAAGTATGGAGAAGCACGAGATGCGCAGCATGTATAGATCAGTCCTGCTATTGGTAGGCGCGATGGTATTGCTTATCGCGGTGGGGATCGGGTTGATTTATCAACAAAGTTTTGGTAATAGAATCGTTGAACCGGATTTTGACTCCAAAATTGTGGTCGACCCGAGTAAGTCGCAGGGTGCCCCGTCCTCCGAAAATGGTTGGCGATCTCCTTTCGAGCGCCCTACGAAGTCTGCGTCGTACGCCTCTGCTTCACGGACACCTTTGCAGGATTTGCAGGGAACGATTACACCCTCAGACCTTCACTTTGAACGGCACCACGCCGGTGTGCCGGAAATCGATCCGGAGCAACATGAGTTATTGATTCATGGTTTGCTGGAGAAGCCTATACGCTTAACGCTAGCTGACTTAAAGAAATATCCGTCGGTTTCCCGGATTTGCTTTATCGAATGTTCCGGGAATTTCCGCTATGGAAAGCGGGAAATGACGCCACAGGAAGTGTGTGGATTAACGAGCCAGAGCGAGTGGACGGGCGTACTGCTATCGACTGTACTACGCGATTTGGGCGTAAAACCCGCAGCGAAATGGCTTTTGGCGGAAGGAGCAGATGGGGCACTGATGGCGAGGAGTGTGCCGCTGGAAGAAGCATTGACCGAAGCCATCATTGCGTATGGTCAAAATGGCGAAGCCATACGCCCGCAGCAAGGATATCCGATGCGCTTGGTGATTCCCGGGTTTGAAGGCAATACCCAGATCAAATGGCTACGAAGAATCGAAGTAACGGACCAGCCGGTCATGACCAGGGAGGAGACTTCTAAATATACCGAGAAGGTGAAAGGAGGGAAGATCAGGATGTTCAGCCTGGTCATGGATGCCCGCTCCATTATTACCTACCCGTCTTACCCGAAGGTGATTGATAAAGGCTGGCAGGAATTGCGGGGTATTGCCTGGAGTGGTCGGGGAAAGGTGAGTCGTGTGCTGATCAGTGTAGATAATGGAAAAACCTGGGAAGATGCACACCTGCAAGGCCCCGTGTTGGAAAAAGCGCATACGGCTTTTCGCTTTATGTGGAACTGGGATGGTAAGCCCACTCGTGTATTGAGCAAAGCCATTGATGAGACGGGTTATGAGCAGCCGACTTATAATCAACTGGTCGCGGCGCGGGAGTCCAAAGGCGGCTATCACTTTAACCCTGTGGTAGGATGGGATGTAGAGCAGAATGGCAACGTCTTCCTAGCAGACGTGAAGGATATCGAACCTTAAGGCGACTAAGCAAAGCATCATTCATTATGCTTCAGCTAAAATAGTGTTTCCGAATAATTTAAACATCCTCTTCTGTAAAGCTTTATGCATGCTTTGAGGTTGGTTTTTGTCTACTCTAATCAGACGATTTCTAAAGATGGTAGCTTCCGTTCAATTTAATCTATTGGCGTTAATGGAAGAGATATCCAGAAAGAAGCTCCTTGTCCAATTGTACTAGATACGCCTATCTCTCCTCCATGTAGCCCCATGATTTCGCGGGATATATAAAGGCCTATGCCAAATCCAGAAATTAGCGGTGAATTCGCACCATGAATCCTGAAAAACTTATCAAATAATCTAGTCTGATTTTCGTCTGAAATGCCAGGACCTTCATCGCTTACCCGTATTGTTAGCGCGGTTTCGTCGGTATCTGCCGCTAATGTTACCTTGGTATTTGATGGGGTGTATTTTACTGCATTATTTACAAAATTAATAATCACCTGTTCCACTTTTTCTCTATCAGCAAACACTTCTAAGGATTTATTTGAAATATCAAGTACAAATTTGTGGCTTCTAATTGTGTCACAAAATGTTCCATAGAGTTCTTCAAGCACGCCATACATATTAAACTTTGTTCGGTTCAAACGAAGATTACCATCTTCAATATGGGAAATATTTAAAAATCCATCAATTAGCGTACGCATTCTATACGTTTGGTGCTCTGCACTTTTTACAATAGCAGCTATGCGATCGGTAGACAATGAGGCACTTTTGTGTTGTAGAATCTGCAGGTATCCGGTTAATGCAGTAAGCGGTGAACGAAGTTCGTGTGAGGCAATGCCTAAAAAGTCAGTTTTACGCTTTTCATCAACTTTTTGAGCAGTTATATCGATAATTAACCCGTAAAACATGCTGGGGTCGGTATAACCAGCACTATTTCCTACAAATCTCAACCATTTTGTATCTCCTGATTTTGTGTTGAGTATTTGGAAGCTTTCATCGTAAAGAATCCCACTATTTATGGCTTCGTGTATTCCATTTTTTAGAAGTGGAATATATTTGCCTAATACATTTTCTAAAGTTTCGGATTTCTTTGGCTTTCCATTATCAGTGAATCCAAAGAGGAGTTGTGAATGATTGTTGAACTGTATTTCATTGGTGTCCAAATCAAATGTATAGGTGCCAACTTTTGCGGAGTCTAAGACTAACTGTAGTTTGCGTTCTTTCTGAGCGACTATTTTGTGAAAAGCGTCGGTTTTATCTTTGATAGCTACGGCCTGTGTGATATCAAGCACTATTCCAGAAAAATAAATCGGTTCATCATGCTCGCTGAAATAGGCTTTTCCTTTGGCATGAATCCAGGTAGGTTCTTCTCTATTTTCGTGTATAATACGGAAAGTAATGTCATAGTCTTCCTTGAGTTCTGGAGATAATGCACGCGTAATAGCTTTTTCGACACGTGGTCTATCTGAAGGATGCATGTGTTGAAGAACGTGTTCAAATTCAACTACATCCAATAAAGAGAACCCATATAATTCTTTTGTACGGTTGTCCCAATGAACTTTAGAACTTCTAACGTCCAACCGCCAAGTGCCTATTTTCGCCGAAGTTATTGCTTGGTTTAAGCGTTCTTCGTTCTCTACAATTTGATCATTGGCTACTTTAAGAGATTCGATTAAATTTTGTGTGGTATATTGGGAGGAGAGTAGCATTTCGTTAGTGACTTGATACTCCTCATTTATCGCCATAAGCTCTTCATTGGTGGTAGCCAACTCTTCGTTGACAAGTTGAAGTTGCTCGTCGCGGTTTTGTAAATCTTCGATCATTTTGACCTCTGCGGATCTATCTCGCACCGTTCCTATAAAATTAATAGGGCGAGATGCACTATCAAAATACACCTTTCCGGTGGCATGTACGTGACGAATTACACTATCCATCGCACCAATAGTACGATAGAAGATATCAAAATTACCTGATGATTTACCTTCTTCGTAGGCTAGCTCGATAGCACTTAAAACCCGGGTTTTATCTTCTGGATGAAGGCCATTAACAAAATCTGACGAATACGAAACTTCTTTCATAACAGGAACACCAAACAGCTCCTTGCAGCGCTCATCCCAGACCAGTTTGTCGTTAGCTACATCAAGGTGAAATGTTCCCAGACCACCAGATATTTTTGCTAATCGTAACTGATTATATGATAATTCCAATGCTGCTTTCGCCTCACGTTGGGCAGTGACTTCCGTGGCAGCGATTAACACACAATCTACCGCTCCTGACTTATCAAATATTGGCTGATAAGCAACATTATGATAATATGTATTAGGGTCGTCTGCAAAGTATGTTTCGACTTCGCTACGAACAAAATGTTCTTTGTTAGTTACAATTTTAGATATTAACTTCGATAATAACTCGCTTTTTTCCCTGGATAATACGTCAATAAATCGCTTTCCAATGGCTTGTTCATCGGCATGTATAAGTTTTAGAAAATGCCTGTTTGCATACTGAATGTTTTGTGTTTTTACATCAATTACACCTAATCCCAGTGATGCATTTTGTATTATTTGGCGTAATTGATTTTCTGAAGATTCGATCTGATCGTATGAATTTTCGAGCTTTTGTACTGTTTCACCTAACTCTTCCATAGTAGAGTGCAGTTCTTCATTGCTAGCTCTGAGTTCTTCATTAATAGCAGCTTCGCTGGCTTCACGTTCGAGCACTGTTTTCCAGGCGAGCATGCGGTCCGAAACTTCGGTTGCTGTATGCAACACTGCGATAGTTTTGCCTTGATTATCTTGAAGTGCGCGATATTCAAAATCAAAGTAATGAGTCTTAAGCTCACCATCTATTAAAATGTTAGCGGGCGTCTCCTTTGCAGTATAAGTTGTACCAGATAACCAGACATTTCGTAGCAGCGCATCGAAACCTTGTCTAACATGTTCAGGAAATACATCACCAAAATTTCTTCCTACGAGATTGTCTTTACGATTCCAGATCTCTAGCATTTGTGCATTTACAAATGCAATGTTGAGATCTTTACTGTCATATATTGCTACTGCGTGAGGTAAATGGAAAAATACTTCGACGATTCCCGTTAAGGTGATGTTCATTTGAGGTAGATATAGTCTGTAAAGATAATCTTAAAAACACTTACAAAAAATAGCTGTGCATATAGTTGGGAATAATGATATTAATAAATTGCAATTTTAGAGTTTATCGAATGGTAGTATTGATCTATCAGTACCTTCGTGACATTAAATCTTCTGCTGAGACGCTGCTTTTTCCTTAAATACCCTACTAGCATATCATTAATTTCCTACAGAGATTGCCGATATGCAGGATGGTATAGAGCCTTACTCTTTCATCCAGCTATGCATACAGCACAGCGATCGCATTTACCACTGGCGTCCTATAGAAATCGTTATCCAATAAAAAAGCCTTCTGCTGCAACAATTGGCAATAAAAAAATATAGTGCATGGAAAGGTTCTTCTGTTCGAATACTTTTTTCAGTGCGGCAATGGCTTTGGAGCGGGCGAAATACACGGTGCTTGCACTAGTCTGCAACTCATCGCATATCTCTTGCGTATTGCGTCCTTCCATCATCGCTAGCTGAAATACCTTGGCTTGCTGTTTAGGTAGTTTTTTGATCTCAAGAACGATAAGCTCTATCAGTTCGTTGTAAATAATCTTTTTAAGAATGTCGCTATCGGAAGCCACTAGATCCTCGAGAAAAGTCTCCTCGTGGGCATATTTATTTCTGCTCTCCTTCAGGTGGTCCAAACATGCATTTCGGGTAATCAGGTATAGAAAGGATTTTATGCTGTATGCCTCGTGGAAATGGGTGCGTCGATCCCATAGTTTCACGAATGAGTCGGAAACAATTTCTGCGCTAGCTTCCTTATGTCCGATCATTTTGAAGGCAAAAAACTGCAGCGCAGCGGCATACTCATCCATAAAGAAACACAGTGATGTTTCTTTGCCTTGTTGCAAATCAACAATCTGTTTGTCAAACTTGTCCATACCGGTAGATGGTTTATAGCAGGTTTATACTACATAGGTTTATACCCAAATCTACTGTAAATTGTATACAATTAAAAGTGCTTTTGCTGATTTTTTTACATCTAAGCACGCGTATTGGAAACGGCTTTTTCTTGCATCTGGAAAGAAAAACGCCTGGTCTTTCGGCCAGGCGTCTTAATATGTAGCGTTGGTGCGCGTTGCTTATTCTGCGCGGAATACCCAAAACCAGGCGGTACCCCATGCACCGGCGCCTGGCTCGGCATAGGATAGCACCATTTCCGTATCATTGATGAGCAGGATATCGTACTCGTATACGGGTGCGTTCCCTTCGTTAGGTGATATTCCGCAAAGAACGGTAACTCCTTTGGTGGTTAATTTACCTTTGGCCCAAACGGTACCATCGTCGAGCGTTACTTTTTTGGTCATATCAAAAGAGAAGGAGCCAACTTCCGTTTGTCCGTTCGATTTGATTTTGGAGAGCCTGGCACCGCGCAAGGCAAATTCCATTTTTGCGCCTGTTCCTTCTCCAGCAGCCTGCCCATTAATATCAGCTTCTCTCAAGGTCCACCACGCGGGAGCATTGTTGCCCATGTAGCCACCATTGCCCCAAACTGCCGGTTTACTGTTGTCCCAAACCCAGTTTTTCTCGGCTCCGCCGGTGAGCATGCCCCATTCCAGTGGAACGGGAAAAGTTAATTCATCCACCGTGACTTGCAGCGACTTGGTAATCTTGCTGCCATCAGGATTCAAGCCGGTGAAAATGATCTCATTGTCGCCAGTAGATACCAGCAACACCGTATCGGTCTTGCGCTGTGTAAGCCCCACGCCATAGTCCCAGGACGAAAGTACCGGACTTTTGTTGTCTAACACGACCTTGTTGCTTTTCTTACCGTCGACAACGACGGGAGTAGCAGTGAGTTGTAATTGTTCGGCGCTAATGGCCGATCCCAAATCCATTCTGTCTTCAATTGCCTCACAACCTGCCATGAGCAGGGGAAGACAAATACAGAGGGTATACCATAATTTTTTCATAATGTGTTTTCTAAAAGATTACCAACCTGGAAATTCATGTGTAGACTCGCCCCAACCTTTGTTTTGCGTAAGCACGCCATTGGAGAGTGCGATCTGCGAGGTAGGAATAGGCCAGAAGCCACCTGTAGCCTCATAACGTGCCCGGTATCCGCCTCCAAAACCGCGCATTTGCGTATCGATTCCTTTGTTGCGGATGGATACACCTTCTTGGCGGCCGAGCGATGTGCCTGCTTCTTGCCAGCGCATCAAATCGAAATAGCGCAATCCTTCAAACGAAAGCTCCCACCGGCGCTCGCGTTTGAGGGCCGCTAGTGAGTAGCCTATAGGAGCCAGATTGGCGCGCGCACGTACCCGGTTCAGGTTGGTGTTGCTTTCGGAAAGCTCTGCGTGCATCAAAAGCACATCTGCAAAGCGAATCAATACCAGATCCTGTGTATGGGCCAATTGGTATTCCGCGGCTGCGGCATCGGCCAAGATCGCGTAGGAAGGGATTAGCCTGCCGCCATCGTAGGCCGTGATGGCGATATATTTCTTCTGCCAAAAGCCGGTTTCTTCCATTTGATTGTCGGCGCCGAAGATATAGCTATCTACATCGGTCGCTACATTGATAATTGATCCCGCGCGGCGTACATCGGTAGGCTCGGCCTGGCGCCACTCATTCCACAGACTAGTATTGACCGGACCGGCACCCCAGCCCTGTCCGAAAGGGAAGGTGCCTGCCTGCCCATTATTGGAACGCAGGCTGAAATGCAGGTTAAGCTGATTGGAATAACCCAACATATATTGATCACCCCAGTCGACCAGCGTACCAAATTTGACCGCGAATACGGTTTCTCTGTTGCCATCGCCAGCATAACTCAGGTTATTGTCCTGGGCGTACGGGTAATCCTTCTTGGTAAACTCGTTGGAGTAAGGCCATAGGTTCCGGAAATCGGCTACCAAATCGTGTCCGCTGTTGGCAATACATTCTTCCAATCCCTGCTGCACCTGAGCTTTGGTGATGCTGCCGCCGGAGGCCAGAGGTAGCTCGCTTTTGTTGTAATAGCCGGTGTAGAACAAGTATACTCGTGCCAGCAGCGCTTGCGCAGCCCATTTCGTGGCATGACCCGAAGCTACGCTGGTATAGGGATTCGCAGGCATCAGGCTGATTGCTTTTTGAAGATCGTCGGCAATGAGTGCGTACGTTTCATCGGCCGGAGCCTTGGGCAGGTTGGTCACGTCGGTGCTACTGACCAAGGGTACCTCGCCAAAAAGTTGAGATAGCTCAAAGTAATAGAGCGCCCGGAGGAAGTACACTTCGCCCAGCACTTGGTTTTTCTGTGCGTCGTTGGCCCAGCCAGAGACCTGATCCAATGTCTCCAGCGCGGTATTCGCGCGAAAAATACCTTGGTAGCGCGCGGTCCAGAAGGTCAAAAAGCGATCGGGTTGCGTATTCATGAGGTGATCGAGTCCTTGCATGTCGCGGTCATTTTCACCTCCGCCACCAAAGCGATCGTCGGAGGCCAGCTCGGCCATATAGAAATGGGAGTGCTGTACATTGGAGATGGCGGCATTCAGGCTGGAATAGATACCCACGAGCATGCTATTGGCGTCGGCCACGGTAACGGGAAAGTTTCCGGTATTCTTTTTATCGTAGCTTTCTGTATCCAGAAACTTGTCGCAGGAGCTCAATAGTCCTAAAGCGAGTACGATGAGTAGGGTCTTTTTCATGTCTTTCATTAGAATTTAAGGTTCATACCAAACATTACAGTACGTGGTTGTGGGTAGAAGCCTAGGTCAATACCATTCACCCATGGCTGATCATAGCCGTATCCGATCTCTGGATCCATGCCGCTATAGTTGGTGAAGGTAAATAGGTTCTGCACGGTGGCATAAATCCGTGTTTGGCTAAAAGGTGCCTTTTTCCAGATTTGCTTGAGATCATACCCCAGCGTGATATTCTGGATTTTGACGAAGTCCCCATTTTCGATGTAGATGTCGGAGATATACTGGTTATTGGTATGGCTTCCGCTGGTTAAGCGGGGCAAGCGATTCGATGTGCCTTCCCCGTGCCAACGCCCGAAGACTTCCGTGGTGTAGTTTTGCAACGGGCTATCGGCAAACGAACGGTATGACTTCGCGATTTGGTGGCCGAAAGAACCGATAGCGGTGACGGCCAGGTCAATACCTCTATAACCGAATGTCAGATTTAATCCACCGCTGAAAGCAGGATGCGGATTACCGATCATCATGCGATCATCGTCGGTAATTGCACCGTCCCCATTGATATCACGGAAGAATACATCTCCCGGCTGGGCGCCAGGAAGAACGCCATGTCCTGATGCACGCACGGCATCGATCTGTTCCTGTGTTTGAAAGATGCCGTCGGTTTTAAAGCCGTAGAAATAGCCGATCGGGTAGCCCACCTGTGCGCGGTACATCTCTTTGGTACCCTGACTCAACACATCAGGATTACCATGGATAATGCCCTCGCTGTTTGCGATGCGCGTAACCTCGTTTTTGTTGTACGCACCGTTGATGCCGATGCCATAACGAAACTCACCTTTGGTATCGTTCCAGTTGACGCCCACTTCGAAGCCCTTATTCACGATGTCACCCCCATTGATAAATGGCGCTTGGGTACCATAAATCGCCAAAATTGGTGCCTGAACCAGCCAGTCGATCGTGGATTTGCGGTACCAGTCCAAAACTACAGATAGCCTGTTGTTCACAAAGCGCGAATCCAAACCGATATTCAGCTGCTCCGAAGTTTCCCAGCTCACGTTTGGATTGGGTAGAATCTCGGGATAAGCACCGCGGAGCAGGGTACTTTTGCTGTTGCCGAAGTAATAGCCGTTTCGGGTATCGATGGCTACGGTGGCTAAATATTGGAACGGCAGGATGTCCGCATTTCCATTCTGGCCCCAGCTTCCGCGAAATTTTAAGAAATTCAGCCAGGACTGATCCTGCAGGAATGCCTCATTGCTGGCTACCCAGCCTAATGAAGCGGAGGGGAAGTAACCCCAACGATGGCCGGGTGCGAAGTTGGACGAGCCATCGGCGCGCAGCACAAACGACGCGAGGTAGGTTTCTCTGATGTTGTAATTGAGTCGACCAAAGTACGAAGCAATGTTGAACTCGGGCCAATGCGCGCCGCTTACAGTAGGTACAAAGCCGTCATAGCCCTGCCCGTTGCCCAACCAGGCTTTGTCCCACTGCCCAGGGAAGGAGGAGTTGGCCGTTGCAGCACCTATCCCTTCACCCAGACCATTTTTCTCGATAGACTGTCCTATCACCATATCTAACTGATGATCTGTGAAAGGTTGAATCTTATAGCTCAAGGTGTTTTCCCAGAGAAACTTGTACCCGAGATCCTGATTTTGGGAAATATCGTCTATGGCGTTGACCGTGGTGGTCGACAACTCGAACGCTGGGGTATACTGGCGGTAGGAAGAGGCCGTAAGCCGATAACCGAAGTTAGATCGAAAGATTAGATCTTTGATCGGTTGTACCTCCACGTAGGCGTTGATCGATAGCGCGTGGTTCTTGCTGAGGTTCTGTCCGCGGCGGTAATCCATGTCGGCCACCGGATTGGCAGTAGCGCCATCTAGCGCCCAACCATCGGCCACCTTGCTGGCCTGATCGTAGTAGCCACCGTTGGCGTTACGGATTGGCAGGAGTGGATTGCCCACCAGCATATTATGGATATCGTTCCAATAAATGTTGCCGATGCCGATGCCCGAACGTTTTGTGTAAGAGTAGTTAAGGTTTTCGCCAAATTTAATGATATCGAAGTCATCATTCTTAAGCAGGATGTGCTCCGAGTTAAGGCGTGCGGTTTGCCGCTGAAAATCGGGCTGTACCGGAGCACCGAGGATACCGTCGCGGTTGGTGATGGAGTAACCCATCGAAAAGCGGGACTGCTCATTGCCGCCCATCATATTGAGCGAAGTGTTTTGTAGCAAAGCATTTTCATTTTGGATCTCTCTCATCCAGTCTGTCCCGTTCCAGCTGCCGTTCATAATTTGCTCGTACTGTTTCGGAATAAGCTGCTCCCAGTTGAAGGGCGCTGCGCCTTCATTAAAGCGTCGCTCATCCTGGATGGTCATATATTCTCTTGCCGTTAATAGCGAGGGCATTTTATAGACGTTTTGAAAACCGGCATAGCTGTCGAGGTGCAGCGAAAGTTTGCCATCGCGGCCTTGCTTGGTGGTGACAAGCACTACACCATTGGCGGCACGCGACCCATAAATGGCGGCCGAGGCGGCATCCTTGAGTACGTCGATACGCTCGATATCGGAAGGATTTAATGTGTTGATGTCGCCACCGGGAATCCCGTCGATCACGTAAAGTGGGGAAGAATTGTTGATCGTACCCAAACCGCGGATGGTGACTTTAAAACTTTCGCCGGGCATACCGGAGTTTTGCGTGATCTGTACTCCGGGAGATTGGCTCTGCATCGCCTCCAAAATGCTCGGTGTACTTAGTCTTTCCAGATCCTCACCCTTGATTTCTATGGTGGCACCAGTGACTAGTTTTTTCTTCTGTGTACCGTAGCCTACAACCACCACTTCATCCAGATCACCCAAGCTAGCCTTCAGCGTAATTTTCAACGTTTGTTGATCGCCGACATTCACTTCAGCACGTAGGAAACCTACATAGCTAACCTGTAACACGGATTGCGCGCCGCTCGGCAGGGTGAGTTGAAAATTACCCTGCTCGTCGGTATTGGTGCCCACGCTGCTGCCGGCAACTTGTACGGATGCCCCTTGAATAGGGACGCCACGCTCATCGGTCACCGTGCCACTGATCCGGCGCTGTTGCCTCTCGGCAGGTACTGCAGGGGCTGCTACGGCTGCCGATTGCCGACGTAGGATGATGGTACCATCGGAAATTTCCCATGCGATGGGCTGGTCAACGAACAGCAGGTTGAGTGCTTTTTCTAGCGGTACTTGCTTGATGTCGGCCGTAAGCTTGGCGCCAGCAATGTCTTTGCCGCTAAGCAGAAAAGGCATGCCGCTCTGCTTCTGTACGGATTGCATAATATTTATCAGTGGGGTGTTGGCAGCTTTGATAGAAATTTGCTGCGCAAAGCCACTGGCGGTCAATTTTAAAATACTTAAAACGGTAAAAAAGATGGTTAGCTTCATAATGATTACCCAACGTTTAATTTTAGATCTGGCCGTATTTTGAGCACAATCGATCTGTTGTATAAAAATCATATTTTCGTACAATTATAGATGTTGATGAATAAAGGTTTATTTAGGTTAGTAGCGCTTTTCTCGACAGGTGAGTAATAGGACTGAACATAGGCGTGTGAAACCCGGTCAATTTTTTACTCCCCGCCGTTTCGCTACGTAGGATAGCTTTTGGTAGATGTTTTCATAGTTTTGTAGATTTGTATTTAGTCATGTTTAACCTGAAGACGCACGTGGCTGCCTTCTTTGTTTAGTTCAAATTTTACACCTGCCTTTTCTAAGATGCGCAGTACCTCGGCCAGGTTCTTTTCGCGGGAAATCTCGCCATAGAAATAAGTAGGAGGTATATCCTTTGGATAGCTGACCTCAACGGCATACCACCGGCTCACTTGTTTCATCAAGTCGCGGAGTTCAGTTTCAAAAAATAAAAAGGTATTGTCTTTCCAAGCAATGTATTGTTGTACGTCTATAGACTTCTTGTTTAAACTGCCCTCTCGTACCGACGCCTGCTCGTTAGGACGTAGCGATAGCCGGCCTGTAGCAGTCTCGATTTCTACAGAGCCCTCCACGAGTGTGGTGTATGTATACGTGTCATCGGCATACGCCGAAACGTTGAAGCTGGTGCCCGTGACACGGATGACCTGATCTTTGGAGCTGACCTCAAAGGGTATCCGCCTGTTTTTTTCATATTGTTGCGATACCTCGAAGTAGGCTTCACCGGCTATACTCACTTGTCTTTTCTCGTGATTAAATACGAGTGGATACACTAATTTGGACTGTGCATTAAGATGTACACGAGTGCCGTCGCTTAGCGTTACTTTGTATTTTCCGCCCACAGGAACAGTAATACTGGCTGTCATTTGTGCAAGCTTTGCCTTATCGATGGCAAGCAGGGGCGTGCCGTCCGAATAGCTCAGCTCATCGGAGAGGATAATGCCATCTTTGTCGCTACGCAGGTTGATCTTTTGTCCATCGGAAAGGAGCAGTTCGGCTTTATTGCTGCCGGGAAGTACGCTGGATGCTTCGATAGGTTCGGACCATGTTGGATGCTGCCGCCAATGAAAGTAGCCGAATAAGGATGCACAAAGGAATAGGGCGGCGACTCCCCGGTAGATCAGTCTCGAGCTCCAGCGGCGACGCATCGGAAACGGCTGTGCGGTACGAAGCTTGCCGAGGGTTCGTTGCTTGATGTTTTCAAGCTGCTGCTTGGCATCCTCATCCTCCATATCTATCCAGCGCAACGCATCGGCAAAAACCGCTTCGCCCTGCGTAACCTGTTGGAAGAAGACTTCGTTGGCAGCATCATCCTGTCGCCAACGTGTTAATGCATCCGATTCTTCGGGCGTAAGCTTGCCTTCGATATGTCGTTTGATAAGCTCGGCTATTTTTTCCGTAGCATCCATAGGTGGTTATAGTGGTTATTGATACTATAACGACTGATCGTATTAAATCTTAGTAGATATTTTTCTTTTTTTGAAATACGATTTAATAAATAGGTCAGTAAAAAATTGGAGAAGGTTCCGTATTTTGTATGATTATCCCACTTTCACTATAGCTGCAATATTATATGGAAAACCACGAAACATTCATGCATCGCGCTATAGCCCTTGCAGAACAAAACCTAAAAACATTAAATGGAGGGCCTTTTGGCTGCGTGATAGTGAGAGATGGAAAGATATTGAGTGCTAAAGGCAATTCTGTTACATCGGATTGTGATCCTACCGCTCATGCCGAAATCAACGCGATACGTGCTGCTGCAAAAAAGATTGGTAAACCAGACTTGAGTGGCTGCATATTATATACAAGCGCGGAGCCTTGCCCAATGTGTCTGAGTGCCATATATTGGGCAAACATCACTCATGTTTATTATGGCAATACAAAGCGAGATGCAGAATGGGCTGGGTTTGGAGACGAGTTTATATCAGATGAATTAAAGAACAAGATTGAAGATCAGTCTATTAGATTTGAACGCATTTGTGCAAGTGATGCAATAAAAGCGTTTGAGAAGTGGGTTGCATTGCCTTCTGGAGAAAAGGGTAGGGTGAAAGATGGATCGTTGTAGTTTGCGAAACCGATACTAATATTTAAACACGTAGCCTCATAATTAGGCTATCACTAAGATGTTGAAATGGTTCGATAACTTTATTAATGTCCCAGAGAAATCATTATAAAGGAATTTACCGAAGATGTATTATATCTAAGGCAATTATAGATATTGTTTGCCGTCTAAGTAAATCAGATTTCATCAATTTTAATACCGTTATGGAGGATTATCTAAAAAACTCCATAACGGTAAGATAAGCTCCTATGATTTGGCCAATTCCTTATACGGCTTTTTCGCCGCTTCGATCAGTTCTGTCATTTCCATTTTTATATAATCCACATTGGGTGTAGACCCTGTCAGGAAGTAACGAATGTGACCTTCTGCGTCGATGATGAATTTAGCGGGGATTCCCCTTACGCCTAATTTTCCGGCCAACACTTCCCCGGTTTGTGGGTCTTTCTGATCGTCATACAATACCTCGAACGGGTACTTGTTTTTCTCGATAAAGGAGACGACATTCTTCTTGTATTCCTTGTCGCGCTCCCAGGTGTTGATAAATAAGAACTGTACATCTTGGTCGTCTTCGTATAGTGCTTGAGCCGCCTTCATACCCGGAAAAGAGCGGATACAGGGTTGACACCAGGTTGCCCAGAAATCTAGTACCACCACTTTGCCTTTCAAGCTAGCCAAACTCACTTTTTCGCCTTTCAAATTGAGTAATTCAAAATCGGGAGCCGCTTTGTAGGTTGCCATCTCCTGAATATGCGTTTGGATAGTTTTCACCAGTTCTTGTTTCAGGCCAGCGTTGAAGCGCTCATAGCCATTCATAGAACCGTTCAATTCTGCGTACATGTTTTTTAGATCGTTTTCAACATCAAATCGACCCTTAGAATACAGTTTAGTAAGCACATTATAGCCTTCCAATTTTCGCCCAGTACCTACCAGTGATTTGTAGTACACCGTAGATAAGCCGTCGGCCTGTTCGGGCGCTACATCCATCGCTTTTTCGATGAGATCCAGTGCTTCGGCATAAGAGCCCCTATTCACTAGTATGCCGACGTATGCCGACATAGAACTCGCGTATCCCATCGCCGCAAACTTAGCTTTGTTGTCTTTTTGTTCTTCCGGCAGGCTGATGTAATAATAAGCGTCATCCATTGCTACCTTCAACAACGGGGCCGCAGACACCGTGTCGCCCGCTGCCAATAGGGTTTGCCCCACGGGCAGATACCCATTTCCCCGCCAGAAACGCTCGTGCATCTGTTCCAGGTAGTGCACCGCTTCTTGGGGCTTTTCTTCTTTTGCAAATGCGCCTGCCAGGTTAGCTAGTAGGTAATCGTAGGTGAGCTCCTGCTCCGGGAAGTTCTTTACGGGCCATTTCTTGACCACCTCCTTATAGGCTTTCTCTTTGGCAGCCGTCCCTTCGGCTTCGTAAAACACCTCCGTGATGTAGGCGTCTCTGGTTAAGCTGCCTTTGGGGAATTTTTTCTTTGCCGTGTTGCTCACGGTCTCCATATTCTCTTCATGGCCTAAAGCGCGGAGCATGTTAATGGTGGTTCGGTAGTCCTCTTCTTTTTTTAAGTTTTTCACGTCGCTGAATAAGACGTTGGCTAATGAATCCTTTTGTTCGAGCGTTCCATTTTCCAGAATACCGCGATGGCGCTGGTATACATTTTCGGACTGCTGTTGCGCGTAACTCAAACTAGCCGTTAGCGCAAACGAAATAAATAATGTGCTTTTCATATGATGTATATTTCTATGTTTTGTAGTGGACGGATTGATAAATCCATTAGTTTTCATATCCCGGGTTTTGGGCCAAATTATTGTTTAGTAGGATTTGTGCATTCGGAATCGGAAATAGCACGTCCGTGGCTTGCCAGTCGGCCTTGACGGGGGATAATACTGCCGTGGCGCGGCCAGTTCGCTTCAAGTCAAACCAACGGTGTCCAAACTCTCCGAAAAATTCATGTAAGCGTTCTGTCTCGATGGCCGTGAGCAGTTGCGTCTGGGTAAGTGTGGCAGGTAGTGCGCCCAGTCCGGCACGCGTGCGAATGGCGTCCGTATCTTCCTTCGCACCAGCGAGGTTGTTGCGGTTAGCACGTGCTTCGGCGCGGATCAAATATTGTTCTGCCAGACGCAATACGATGTGATATTCATTGCCTGTGCCAGCAGATACCTTATATTTTGAAATCGCATAATAAACCTTGTTGGATACCGTTTTTGGCACCGTCCAATTCGTTCTTCGCAAATCGATTGCGGGCGTAGTTTCGAACGTTTCGTACACGGCGTCGCGCAAGGTATATACCGGGATCACATTGGCCACGGTGATGTAGTTTGCGCCAAATGTGGTCACGCCATTTAAATTGGCGATTTGGAAAATCACCTCACTGCTGGTATTCGTAAAGTTGCTGGTCGTTGCCGGGAGACCATATTCGGTAGCCTGCAAGACTTTAGTGGCTTGCAACTCCGCCTTTTCCCAATCATTTCTGTATAGATATACCCGAGCCAATAGCGCGCTCGCGGCATGCTTATTTACCCTTGCACGAAAAGTGCCTTCATAGGCCACAGGCAATTTGCTTTCGGCATCAATTAAATCCGCGATGATCTGCGCATACACCAGATCGGTGGATGTCCTACCTAAAGACGCCTGTTCAAAAACCTCCAAATCACCCAACAAATGCAGCGGCACATCGCCATATAAATTCACTAAATACAGGTAGGTGTATGCCCGCATAAACTTCGCTTCTCCCAGGAGCTGCTCTTTAACAGCAGGTGTTAGTGAGGCGGATTTTTCCAATCCGATGATACTGTTATTTGTGTTTTTGACGAGCTGATAAAGGCTTCCCCACAAGTTATTGACATAGCTATTGGTGTTCAACAGGCCGTTGTTAGCAAACTCGAGCAAACCGGCATCCGCCGCATTATATTGCACGTCATCTGCCGCCATACCCGAATAGAAAGTCGTGGTGCCCACGTTGCCTACGCCGGAGACGTAGAGTCCGAGAATAACACTTCGTGCGGAGGCATCCGTAAGAAAAGCCTCTTCTGATAATACTTGTGTGGGAGGTGCGCCCAATTCAACAAATTTTTCGCAAGAAGTGGTGAGCACGAATGTAGCCCCGATGGCTGCTGATACAATATGTTTATGTAAGATGCTTTTCATGGTGGTGATTAAAATTGACAGTTAAATCCAAAGACAATAGTTCTAAGCGGTGGCAGCACCTGTCCAATGGTTCCTGTGCCTAATCCGGAAGGGCCACCTTGCACCGTAGTTTCGGTATCGAGCACGTATTTGTTCTTGGCCCAGGTAAATAAGTTTTGCCCTTGGGCGAAGATGCTGCAATTGGATAATTTGGTGCTGGAAAGCCAGCTGGAAGGCAAGCGATAAGACAAGTTTACCGAACGAAGCTTGATGTAAGAAGCATCGCCATATACTGCATTGGAATTGGTGTATTGATTATAAGAGGTATACAGCGCATTGCCTGGTGTGGTAGTAGCCGCAGGAATGTCCGATGCCGTATTTTCCGGCGTCCAGCGACCCAGCCAGTAATCGTTCTGGTTCACCATCGCACCCGGCCGGGTATTGAGGATTCGGGTCACGCCAAACCGGTGGTTGAACTGGAAAAAGACACCGAGCTCAAACCCTTTGTAGGTAAATGTATTATTAAAGCCGCCATAAAACGGGGTGCCTAGATCTGCTACGTATCGATCATCTGGGCTGATAATTCCATCGCCATTGCGATCTTCATATATCGCGGCGCCCGTTGCCGGATTCACACCTTGGTAATTGTAGAGTCGAACGAGATTAATCGGCTCGCCCACGATGAAGCTGCTCGCAAAGAAAGACTGTTCCAGATTCGGAAACTCCAATAGCTTGTTTCGGAAGAAGGTGAAGTTCACCGAAGTTTTCCACGAGAAATCGTTGCTTTCTATGTTTGTCGTATTCAAATCAAGCTCCAGTCCGGTATTTTGAATCACCGCTGGAAGATTCGACGTATAGCTGTTGTACCCTACCTGTGTGGGCAATCCTGCCGACGTAATCTGATCGCCGGATCGATTTCTGAAATAGTTGGCGGTAAACAAAATCCGATCCTTCAGGAAGCCCAGATCCAGTGCAAATTCTAGCTTTTGCGTGGTTTCCCATTGAATAAATTCGTTGGGTAAGGTGATCAGGTTCATGGTGGCATTTCCCAGATACGCCGCGGAAGAAGAATAGAGTTGTAGATATAAATAGTTGGAGATTTGATCATTTCCGGTGGTACCGAAGCTTCCACGTAGCTTACCAAAGCTTAGGAAGTTCAGATTGTCGGCGACAAAATCCTCTTTCGAGAAGATCCAGCCCATCCCCACCGCGCCAAAATTTCCGAAGCGATTTTTTGGACCGAACCGCGACGATCCATCCCGGCGGAATGTCCCGTTGAACAGGTATTTCTCTTGCCATTCATAATTGAGCTTACCAAATATCGCATGATATTTATAGGCCACCATGTTGTTATTCGCGGTGAACAAGCCTGCGGCATTCAGTGAGCCAAGAAGTGCGTCATTGCTGTAGTTTGTGCCATTGGTCGTTTGGGTGGCTGAAGAATTCTGCTGAAAGCTCGTTCCTACGAGTGCCGTTAGGTTTCCGTCGCCGATAGCCTTGTTATAGTTCAAGGTCGGTTCGATGATCCAGTTCTGCGCTTTGGTATTCGAAAATGAAGAAGTGCCTAAGGTAGTGGGTAGGGTATTGTTTAAGCTCGTAGACGGCGTTTGGTTATTTTGCTGTAGCTGCGTGATCGTATACCCAAAATTTGCCTTGGCGACTAATCCGGGTGCGATATTATAGCTTAGGTTAGCATTTGAAATCAAGTTATTGGTTTTGCCGATATATTTTCGGTCCAAAAGTGCTATCGGATTACTGATACCAAAGGAGGAAGGCAACCAGTAATACGTCCCATTTTCGTTATAAATCGGATAGTTGGGCGCCAGGTTGTAGAAAGAAGACACATCCGAACTCGGCATATTCGACTGATCATTGGCATAGCTTACCGAGAAAGCCGCGTTAAACTTACCGTCGCTGGATTTGTGATCCAGGTTTAAACGGGAGGTAAAACGGCTATTTTCGCTGTCTCCATAAAACACCGTGCTTTCTCTCCGATAGCCCGAGTTGAAAAAGAAGCGGGTATATTCATTTCCACCAGACAGATTCGCCTGTGCATCGGTAACATGTCCGGTATTTCCGATTAAAAGCTTTTGCCAGTCGGTGGCCGCCTCCTGATCCCAGACTGTCAGGTCTGGTGCATTCGCGGTAGTTGGCGTGACACCATCATTTGCGAAAGCCTCTTTGCGCAGGGTGAGGTAGTCAGGTAAATTCAGCATGGGAATAAAGCGATTCACTTCGGTGATGCCGGTATTAAAGTTCACCCCGACACGTGTGCGCCCCGACACACCCTTTTTTGTGGTAATCAATACTACGCCATTTGCGCCCCGACTTCCGTATATGGCGGTCGCATCCGCATCTTTCAAGATGTCAATACGTTCAATATCTGCGGGATTAATCATGTTGAACGGACTTAGTCCGCCAGAGGCACCCGAGATACCAAAGGCATTCAGGTTATCTGTAGCAGGAGCGCCCCCGTTGAAATTGGTGAAGGGAACGCCATCCACCACATACAGTGGAATAGATCCAGACGTGGTGCCACTTAGCGAAGCTTGATTTCTGATCTGCACCTGCACCGCACTGCCAGGCACGCCATTATTCTGCGCAATTAGCACGCCGGGCATTCTACCGGATAGCGCCGCAAGGGGATTACCTACGGGTTGTGATTCTATATCTTTTGCGGTAATCGAAGCGACAGATCCGGTATTGAGTCGGCGTGTCGTGGTGCCATAGCCAATGACGACGATCTCCTCCAAACTTCCTTTTTCCGGTACGAGCTTGATCGGAACGGCGGTTTTAGGTAAGTCTTTCGCCAGGATTTCTATTTTCTGATATCCGATAAACGAGAATATCAACGGCACATTATCCTCCTCCAGCAACATGCCCCAGATACCGTTGGCGTCGGTCGCCGTGCTGGTCTGTACATTGCGGTAATCCATTTTCTGGTAATTCTTAATCACAATAGACACGCCCGCTAATGGTTCCCCCATTTCATTGACCACCTGCCCGGTGACGTGTATTTTCGATTTTTGATTCTCCTTGATCGCGATGATATCATTATTCATCAGTTGCCAGGTTAGGTTGCTGCCTTCCAAGGCTCTGCGCAGCACTTCTTTGACCGTTAGTTGCTTCCCGACCAGATTAATCTTTTTATTGGGGAGCTTATCTTTACTGTAAAACATTTTGTAGGTGCTCTGCTCATTGATCGTGTTGAACACATCTTCCAGTTGGCCGTCTTTAATCGAAATATCCAATTTCTGTGTTTGTGAATAGACGTGTTGGGACGCGAATAGACACGCAAAGATGGACAACAGGACGGCCAGCCTCGCTGTCCCGCTTAGGTTAAGTAGTTTGTTATTCATATATGTATAGATGCTATTAGTTTTTTGCTACTGAGCTATTTCGATATGCCCCTGTTCATTCTTCCGGTATCGGAAAAACGCCACCGCCTGCAGCCCTTTCAAGACATCCTCCATCGGTTCATTATCAAATGTCGCGGAGTAGACCTGATTGGCTGTGGCCTTATCTTTAATGCTGATTTTCACCCCGTATATCCGCTCTAGCCGGCGGGCAATCTGGGCAAGTGACTCGTTCTCGATTGTTACTCTTTTTACCATCCACTCGGTTTCGATCGCGTTGCCATCTTTCTCCGATATGTCAAACGACTGGATATTGATCGCCATCTGGGGATTTTTCTGTAGCGCTTTTTGCTCGGTGATCGGCGATAATGTTCGCGGTTCTTCGAGTACAAATTTCTCTTTCGGTTTTAAGACAAACTTAGTTTTTTCATGGCCAGCTTTCCACACTTCGACTTTGCCTCGAATCAGCGATGTCTCGGCCTGTTGATCTTCTCGATAATCACGTACGTTAAACGCCGTGCCCAGCACCCGGATCTCCATGCGTGGCGTGTGGATGAGGAAAGGTTGTTGTTCATTTCTGGCAATATCAAAAAACGCCTCGCCGATAAGGGTGACTTCCCGCGCCGCCTTGTTGTCAAAAGATTTGGGATAAATTAGCTTGCTGGAAGCATTCAAGGTGATTTTTGAACCGTCTGGCAAAATGACTTCTCTCATCTCTCCATCGGGTAGCTGAATCTCCAGCTGCTGACCAAAGGAGGTATTCAGGTAATAGCCAAGGATAAGCAGGCCACCGAGAAATGTCGCTGCCACGGCAAAACGAAATCTCCTTTTTGGTATGCGATAGGGAGAAAGAGATCGTTTGATGGTGGCTTCTATTCCGGATAAGTTTTTGTCAAGTTCCAGATCATCGATCTGGTGAGTTGATCTTTTGGCATAGTGTACGTAAAAACTATCTAGCCAGCGGCGTTCGGCAGCGCTTAGTGGTTTGCCTTCACGATGCCGTTGCAGTAGCTGCTGAATTTTATTTTTATCCATATCCATCTGGCGTGTTGTCCGGCATTGCTGACGGTTAGTTATAGATATGACGGGGAACTAAAGGAAAGGGAGTACTAAAAAATGAAAATAATATATAAAAAAAGAGAAAAGAGCAGTGTCGCTAGCTTTGTGCGTAGGTAACGGAGGGCGTTGTGTACTTGTTTTTTGACCGTATGTTCGGATATGGATAGTTTTTGGGCGATTTCCTTGTAAGAAAGCTGCTGTTCTTTGTTTAATTCGTAGATTTCTTTCGTTCTCTTCGGTAATTCAGCCTTGTTTAGCTCGATTAGTTGTAAAAGCTCCTGTTCTAAAAGGTGCTCATCGGTAAACACATGACCAGTTTCCTGAAAGTCCAGCATGTCACTCATGTAGCGGTTCACAACTTTTTCATGGCTGATGTGATCCAGTATCTTATGTCGAACAGCCTGATACAAATAGGCCAGAGGAGTGGTGCGGATATGCCAGTCGGCATGCTTCATCCAGATGCTCAGAAATACATCCTGGATAATATCATTGCATAATTCCGTGTCGCCAGTCATGCGGAAGGCATGGCGGTATAAGGTCTGCTTGTGACGCGTAAAAAGCTCTTCGAAAGCGTGATGATCGCCCTCGTTGATTTTGTCAACAAGCTCACGATCAGCCAATTCCACCCGCGGATTATTCAAGGTATTCCTGTTTTTCTGGTTTAGATAAGTTAAATTTAGTCATTTATCGCATAAAAGCAATTAAAATCTACTAAATTAATAGATTTAATTTTAGTTGTATACTCAAGTCAGTTGGTAAGGCATATTTTTGTCGGCGTTACCATACTTAGCTCATAGCTTCCATAGATGTTTGTAAATCGGATTACTTTGAAGAACAAAAATAAAATATATGAGGTCTTTTGAGCATTATGGATCTTAGCTTTTATGAATTATTTTTTAAGCGATGTACCTATCTAGAAAGCAAATGTGGGGTTAATAGTTATTAAACTAGTAGACATGTTGTCGGCATTTTCTCCATTACGAAAGATTAACATTTTAAAAAAACAAAGCCTTATCTTTTAATTTAATGACAGATTTTCCGTTAAACACTTATCGTCGGCCAGTGAACAATAATTAACAAGAGTCAATTATCTATTGCTTCGGCAGACCACACTGCTGTAGAATGTTTTTTGTGAATTATAGAACCTTTTTTGGATGTGAGAGGTTATTAGCAATGTGTTCTATTATATAGTGCACTTAATCATTACATCTACATAACTATGGCAGCTGATACTCCTACTTCAAAAAATCGAAATGTGTTTAAAGACCATTTTTCAATTCTTAAAAACTCCGGAATGGGGTTCACTGAGGAAGATTGTTTAAAATATAGTGCCTCTTTAGCTTATTATACCGTATTCTCTCTTGGGCCGATTCTAGTTTTGATGATTTCCTTGGCGGGTATTTTCTTGGGAGAGGATGCTATTCAGGGAAAAGTATTTCAAGAATTAAGTGGTTTAGTCGGTGCCAGTGCTGCCTTACAAGTGCAGGAAGTGATTAAAAACCTTTCTCTTTCCGGAAAATCTAGTATTGCATTAGTGATCAGTGCAGTGACCTTACTAATTGGTGCAACGACGGTATTTGGGGATATCCAAAACTCAATTAATAAGATATGGCATGTTCGTCCGAAAGTAAAAAAGGGCTGGTTAAAGATGCTGAAAGATCGGTTACTATCCTCTTCCTTGGTTATTGGTTTGGGTTTCTTGCTCGTGGTAACGCTGGTGATTAACGGCGCCATACTCGCATTTACCGATAGGTTACAGCAATATTTGCCTGACAGTACGGTCTTTTTAGTGAGTGGCCTAAATCTCGTGATTTCTTTCGGGGTCGTCTTTTTGTTGTTTGCTGTAATCTTTAAGGTACTTCCAGATGTAATGATTTCCTGGAAAACAGTATCATCAGGTGCATTATTTACTGCTTTGTTATTTGTGTTGGGTCGTTTTGGGATCGGGTTTTACATCGATAGCTCCGACACGGAATCAACCTATGGCACTGCAAGCGCTATTGTATTGATACTACTATGGGTGTACTACACGGCAGCAATTTTATATTTTGGCGCCGTATATACCCGAGAATACGCAACTTTTCGAGGTGTTCCAATTGAACCTTCTGAGTTTGCGGTACATGTAGAACTTACGGAAACCGAACGAGAAGTGAAAGAAATTCCACCAGCGGCGTTGACAGAGGAGGAGAAAGACCTTAATAAACCAGAGGAGCCGGGATCCAATCGCGAGCTTCCTGAATAATAATTTTTCATGATGGTATTAAGCGCGCAGACAATGCGTTTGTGGATGCCTAGAAAACGGAGCCGATCCGCGCTTTATGCCATGGCCCAACATTCTTCTATAACATGTCCTAAGTTCGTGTAGAAGGTAAATTAATCTGTGGAAATGCCAAATTGCTCGTAATCTCGCGGCAACTCTATTTTTAATATTTATTCCTATTTATCGGAATAATAATGGATGTAATGAGGATTGGATTTAGCGTTAGATAAGGAGCTGAGAATCCCTTATTGATATTCGGAATTTAAGCACGGACTACTATAAGCAGCACTTGATAGGATCTTGCAGCACCATAAATTGCATGGGTAAAGACCTATTGATAAGCCGTGTGTGCTTGACTTTCAACATGGACCTTTTCGGTCGTACTTCTGGTGTGTATAGCATTGCTTCAATTGAATATCCTATCGGAAGTTAGGACCTGCGGCAAGCATCGGTATCGTTGCCCACGATGAATGGCTGCTATACGCATCATGATAGGATTTTTTTCATGTTGCTGAGAATTGTTATATTAGCACTCTAACTATCCAATAATGAGGACTATGAAAAAAATATTAATTCCAATAATAGCTTTTCTAACGCTTGCTTCCTGTGCCAAAGAAGCATTAAACGATGGTCATCCACTGATCGGACGTTGGCAACACCGTAAGCAAGAGGTAACGGTATACAATACGGAGACAAAGGAAATTATCGTAGAAACAGGTACCGCTACAGATTTTACAGCGCGGCCATCAGGTAATTTTATCGTGCTCAAACCTACAGGCAAGGGTGACATCATTAGTGATAAGGCCTATGTCAATGCGTTCGACTTTACGTATACAGATAACGAGATTAGGTTTATTATGGAGTCGCATCAATTGCTATATGATTCGTCAACACTGCCGAGCGGTGAATACCGTATAGCGGGCGATACACTATATATTCACCGTGACTACGCGACACCACTTGATCCGATCAGCGGAATTGGAAAGACTTACGAGTTTACATCTCTGTTACTAAGGGCTGATTAAATTATGTTATTTAATTAGCTACAGCTTACTCGATCGGTGTCTCTCCCAATTTTAGCCGTGTTGTAAAGCAGTAAATTCTGCTCTTTTCGACCAATTATTGTCAACGCGTTGGAGGTACTAAATTCCTAAATAGTGATAAGGTCGCCCACTTGGCAAACGCGGTTTATGATCTACCAAGCAATTAATATAGATACTGTTCGCGGCTATTTCAGCCCTAACCACCAGGATGTAAATTGTTGATCTTTGTCGTTAAGATAGACTACTTCACCTATCATTGGCGTTAGTAACGGAATATTGTACGATTTATTTAATTCCGTTATTTTCGATAACGGTTCGTCCCAATCATGGCTCCCCAAGACGAATTTAGAAGAATGAACGGGTAAAATACGTTTTGCTCTTAAGTCATTGGCTGCTTTTAATACATCTTCGGGTAAATGGTGGATGTATTTCCAAGCTTCATCATATTGCCCATTGTCTAAAATAGCTAAATCAAAAGATCCATGTTTATTGCCGATTTCGGCGTAATGTCGATCATACCCGCTATCTCCACCCATATAAATTTTCATAGTCGGGGTATGCAAGACGTAGGATGCCCACAACGTCTTATTGGTGGAAAAGCCTCTTCCTGAGAAATGTCTTGCTGATTCAACAAACGCTGTAAAACCGCTACCTAAGACTATCCGATCACCCCAATCTCCTTCAAAAATTTTGTTACTATCGTATCCCCAATGCTCCAAGTGCGCACCTACGCCCAGGCCACAAATCACATTCATGGTTTTCTCTTTCAACGCAATCAATGTTTCGTAATCAACATGATCATAGTGGTCATGGGAAATAAACAAGTAATCGATATTCGGCAAATCAGAGACAGCATATATATCGGTTCCGTTAAATGATTTGACCGTTCCAGGAATCGGCGAAGCATTTCCGCTGAAAACAGGGTCGACCAAAATTCGCTTACCATCGATCTGTATAAAGTAAGAAGAGTGTCCAAACCAAACTAACAGGTTTTCTTCCACAGGCAGGCTCAGCAGATCTGTTTTTATGGATGGAATACTATCGATCGGATATTTCCTCGGTTTATATTTGATATAGGATGTATAAAGTACTTCAAAATAGTTGTGCCCATCCGCGAGCGTAGTTGTTTTGCTTAGGTTTTGGAACTGACCATCTCTGTAATTCGGCGAATGCTTGATTCTTTCCAGCCGAGCCCCACTTGGGTTTTTGCCAAATTTGTTCTGCTGCATGTAGGACATCGTTGCTATCAACAGCGCACTTATGATTACTAATGTTGTGATCATCGAATTTTTAATTATTCTTTTCCATTTTTTACTCATTGTTTATCGATCTATCTATATTATTTGCACGTCAAACATCAATAACATTGTCCGCATAAACAGGTTATTAAACGTCGATTTTTTTAATCTACTTATGCCAAGCGTCATCGTAAAGATACCGTCTACCCAAAAGTGAGGGAGAATGGACGGGAGGCTCCAATTAAAAAATTCATGTTTTTGTTACCGCTATTAGTCCCAAGACATTAGTTTCAAATTGAGCACGTATATCCTCCATATTTTGTAAATCAATAGGATCAAACATTTCTGTAGTGGCATTATTTATCAGGCCATTTAAGCTGTCATCGTCAAGTTGCTCTTTTGGATATTTCGAAAACACAAAATTAAAGTCTACATTTGCAACATACAAGTATAAAGTATGGTTTATACTTTATAAATATTTATCAACATTTGGAATGTTATGTTAATAAATGAGTTATCAAAACGAACTGGCTTATCAATACCAACACTGCGGTATTACGAAAACTATGGATTATTTCAAGGCGTTTCAGATGAAGAGGTAAAAACCAACAATTACAAGAATTACGATGAGAGCCTTTTGGAAAAAATAGAAATGATAAAAGGAGCGAAGGAGGCCGGTTTTACACTTGCGGAAATCAAAAAATTGTTGGAAAAATGGTTCGATAATAGCCTTTCTATAGCTGAAAAGATAAAAGTAGTCTATGAAAAAATTGGTGAGATCGACGAAAAAATTACCCAGTTGAATGCCGTCAAAAAGTTGCTGTCGGATTGTGTTATCTCTATCAGAAACGGAGAGTGTTAGTAGATTTATGAGCCGAAGTGACTCATTCTCCGCACGCGGTTTCTGAATTTAGCGCTTTTTGTTTTAAACATCGTTTATACTACTATGCAACCGCATGATGAATGGTACAGGGAATTATCATATTTTCAACGATATCACTACGCGCAAGGTGGGAGAATTTAAAAAGTTTGGGGGCGTTTGGTTGGCTAAATAGTGGAGATAATCACAATCTCTCAATCACGACGTTAGACCTTCTCCGAATAGAACCCCGGCTAACCCTTCTGTCCGAACCGTCCAAACGTAAAAAATCCCTCATCTTTCGATGAAGGATTTTTCTGCGGAGAGGGAGGGATTCGAACCCTCGATACGGTTATCCCGTATACAGACTTTCCAGGTCTGCTCATTCGACCACTCTGACACCTATCCGTGAATCGTTTGCAAATATAGTATTTCTGCCTATTAACACCAAACACAATTTGCCGCCATAAAAACACGCATATCTTTTGTTAACTTTATCGAAAATGACGTCGTATGAAGCGAATTCTATCCATTGATGGAGGAGGTATTCGGGGGATCATTCCCGGCATGGTTTTATTGACCATGGAGCAGCGAATCCAAGAAAAAACGGGCGATTCCGAAGCACATCTTTCCGAGTATTTCAACTTCTTTGCCGGAACGAGTACCGGTGGTATCCTTACCGCCATTCTACTGTGTCCCCACCCGGACGACCCTACCAAGCCGCGTTTTTATGCCAACGAAGCATTAGATATTTATTTAAAATACGGGCCTTCTATATTTTATACAACCCGCTGGCGTAGGTTCCTCAGTAAGTTTGGCTTGCTGAGTGAGTTGTATGATGGCAAGGTGTTGGAAACAATCCTAGATCAATATTTTGGCGATACCAAACTTAGTGAGTTGCTAAAACCAGCGATTATGACGGCCTATAATATTGAATTGCGTACAAATCATATTTTTCGACAGCAGAAAGCAATTTCACATGGCGATGCTCGAGACTTTTATATCAAAGACGTTTGTAGGGCGACGGCAGCTGCGCCTACTTATTTTTCTGTAGCTGAGATATTTTCCATCGCAGGTATCAGATTTCCACTGGTCGATGGGGGAGTGTTTGCACACAACCCGGCACTTTCAGCACTTTTAGAAGTGCTAAAAACGTATGATACCTTTAAGATTGACGATGTGCACATTTTATCATTGGGTACCGGTATTGCCAAAAATGCCTACAATTATGAAGATTTTAAGAAAAAATGGGCTATATCCATTGGTCCGGCGCTGGTCGATATCATGACAAGCAGTTCGTCTGAAAGTACTGATTTCTTCTTAAAACAACTCTTTCGTTCTGTAAAAAAGCCACATAACTACACACGCATAGAGCCTATGAATGTATCCTCCATATCCACCTCTATGGATGATGCTACGCCCGGAAATATGCAGAAATTAGTCTCGCTGGCCGACAAAGTGATCAGTGATAATGATCGACGAATAGACGGAATCATAGACGATCTTATAGCAGATCGAGAGCAAAAAAGAGATACTTCTGTTTGGAACTTTTTGCGTAGGGGATAAAAGCATAGCGAAGACCAGCAATATATTTTTGCTCAATTCAAGTGTGTAAAAATCACACAAAGTACCTATATTAGCAATCGTGACACTGGGTTTAGTGTAATGTGAATCAACAAAATTAGAAAAATGTCTGTAGTGCAATCGTCAGAACGGGTAGTTCTTGGGATAGATATTGGTGGGACCAATACAAAGTTTGGATTAGTAAATGAGCTTGGTATCGTACTCGATAAAGGATCGCTCCGTACCAATATATATAAGGAGATTAATGATTTTATCGATGCATTGCATACTGCAGTAAAACCATTGCTCGAAAAACACCTGCCTGGCCATCCATTGGCGGGTATTGGAGTAGGAGTGCCTAATGGCAATTTTTACACCGGTACGGTAGAGCAAGCGCCAAATCTTCCTTGGAAGGGTGTCATCCCTTTCGGCGAGTTAATGTCAAACAAATTTGGTGTGCCATGCACGATTACCAACGACGCCAACGCAGCAGCGCAGGGCGAAATGCTTTTTGGTGCGGCGCAAGGCATGAAGGATTTTATCATGATTACTTTAGGTACTGGCGTAGGTAGCGGCATCGTGGCCAATGGCAGTTTGATATATGGGCACGATGGTTTTGCAGGCGAATTGGGACATACTATCGTGAAGCCCGGAGGTCGTAAACATTGGAGTACCGGATCAGAAGGCAGCTTGGAGGCTTATGCCTCTGCAACTGGCATCGGGATCACCGCGAAAAAGATGCGTGCAGAATTTCCCGAATCCATGCTTAATAACTATCCAGAAGATGCAATTAATGCCAAGACGGTATTCGAATGTGCTTCACAGGGAGATGCTATAGCGATAGAAGTATTTCGTTATACCGGACAGAAATTAGGTGAAGCATTGGCAAATTTTGTGATGTTTTCTTCGCCAGAAGCTATTCTATTATTTGGTGGAGTCATCCGTGCGGGCGACTTTATCCTTAATCCGGCAAAACTGCATATGGAAAGAAACCTATTGCCGATTTTCCGTAATAAGGTGAAGTTAATTTTTAGCGGGTTGGACGAGTCCGATGCCGCGATCCTTGGTGCAAGTGCGCTGATACTTAGCTAAATTCAATTTCTTACAGAACAAACTGCCTTGTTTATCAAACATATCTACCTATAGGTTGTTGTACTATCAAACATATAAAAGGAGGATATTATGAGTGAATTAACATGGAAAGGCCGTTGGAACGAGCTTAAAGGAAAAGTAAAACAACAATATGGTAAATTAACTGATGACGATTTGACTTACGCAGAAGGTAAGGAAGATGAGTTGATCGGTCGTTTACAAAAGGAAACCGGTAAAACCAAAGATGAGGTTGAAACTTGGTTGAACGATTTATAGGTCATTAAAGTCTTTTTTAGACTTTAGCCAATTTATTAAGTGCAGGTTACTAAGTAATCTGCACTTTTTTTATGTCTTATCACGTAGAAATTGTATGTAATCACGTAGAAATTCGCATAGCTCTCCCACAAACTTATATCGCAAAAAAATGTTATCTATATTGAAAAGCTAATCTCGCGAAAAACAAACTGATTTAGGTTTTTGTACGTTCCTTACCAAGAAAGCGACATGGTGATCATAAGTGAGATAAATAAAGAATTTATAGGGAAAGAGGTCACAATGCAAGCGACACAAATTAAAGAGCCAATGAATGATATATTATCATGTATTGGCCACACACCATTAGTGCGATTTAACAACATTTTCGTAGCGCTGAAATCCGCTATCTACGGTAAGTTGGAAATGCTAAATCCGGGTGGTAGCATCAAAGATCGTACAGCGCACAATATTGTTCGCCATGCGATGAGTATCGGGAAAATCAATGCTAAAAGCGTTCTGATAGAATCCACTTCCGGAAATATGGGAATCGGACTCGCGCGGATATGCCATTTTTATGGCCTAAAATTGATCTTGGTAACCGACCCCCACATCAATCCACTGGCAGAAAAGATTTTGCTAGCTTTCAACGCACAGATCATAAAGGTAGATGCAGATGATGGCAATGGTGGATATCTCAATTCTAGATTAAAAAAGGTGGAGCAATTACTACAAGAGATTCCGAATAGCTTTTGGCCAGATCAATACCATAATATGGATAATCCGGCAGCACATCAGCAAACCTTTAAAGAAATTGTGGAGGATTTAGGCAATGCGCCTGATTATTTATTTATACCAACTAGCACCTGTGGAACATTGCGAGGATTTGCAGATGCTATTCAGCATATGGGAGTACATACCCGGATCGTTGCGGTAGATGCCGAGGGGAGTTTGATTTTCAAAGACAAACCAAGTCCACGCCTTATTCCAGGGATGGGAGCCAGTCGCAAATCTCATTTCTTGCTGCCAGATCAGGTACACGACGTGGTGCATGTGAGTGATGCCGATTGCGTAGCTGGGTGTCATCAGTTACTGGCTAAAGAAAGTATTCTGGCCGGCGGATCTTCCGGAGCTGTAATCAAAGCAATTGAGCGTTACCAGCAGCATTTTTTACCAGGTGAAAATATCGTGGCCATTATTCCAGACAATGGTGAGCGTTATCTGGATACCATTTATTCTACAGAATGGTTGGAAAAGCACGGATTGAAAGCCCATTAGTGTATTGCGTATGATTTGGAAAAAAGAACACCTATCCTTAGCAACACTGCAAGCACCAGACATCATTAGTCAACTGATGACAACCGTGAAGGAGGTAAGCAGTAGAAATCAGCAGAAAGCAACGAAACGTATAGGTATTGTTGGCGGAGGCCCAAAGGGAATGTATGCTTTAGAGCGTTTGCTGCATACATTGCGGCAGGCGGGTGACGAGACCGCAGTACATGTGTTATGGTTCAATGAGAGTCCTGATTTTGGCAGTGGCAACAATTATCATGTGAGCCAGCCGGATAATTTGCTGATCAATTATTGCATTGGCAATATCGACGGGTGGCTACGTGAAGATGTAAACGAACAAGTGCAGGAGCAACTTTCACTCACCGATTGGATTAGAAAATACCATACCACTGATTTGGAAGTAGTTCCTACCGACTTTGCCTCCCGAGCGTTAGTGGGCTGTTATTTACAGGATGTATTGCGGCAGCTGCTTGAGGCTATGCCATCAAATGTAAGCCTTTCGCTAATCGTTGGTGCTGTTCAAGATATTGGGTACAGCACTGAATTTAAAATTTCAGTGGCAAATTCGGAAGAATTTATTGCGGTTGATTATTTGCTAATGGCGACTGGACATTGTTATGAGAATGTCCCTCCATTCAAGACATCAACCGAAGAAATACCAAAAGCATACATAGCCACTGCCTATCCCATAAACCGACTAGACGCCTTACCAAAGGGAGAGTCCGTAGCTATTATGGGATTGGGGCTTACCTTTATCGATATCTGTCTGCACTTGACAGAAGGTCGAGGTGGGGTGTTTGATGAATCTGGTCGATACATACCATCAGGAGAAGAACCGATTTTGTACCCTTTTAGCCGAAGTAATTTGCCTATTCATCCGCGGGGACCAGTGTATGGCGATGCGCGCTATGCGATTCGTGCACAGACCGATCAGGCACTGCAGGCTTTAGTGGATGTAAGGGAAGAAAGACAGATCTACTTTCAACAAGAAGTGCAACCCATAATAGATGATGAAATTCGTTTTGCCTACTATAGCACATTGCTCGGGACTACGCAAGAAAATCAAATTCAAGAATACCTGGATACACTCTCGGACGAAGCTATTTTGACATTCGACAGATTGTTGTTTCCAGAAGTGCCAACATCCAAAAACAGACATTTGGCTACCAAGACTTATATCGACCAAAGTATCGAAAGGGCGGAAATAGGCGAATTGCAGGATCCATTTATGGCGGCTGCTGCCGTGTGGCGAGAGCTAACACCGCAGATCGGACAGCTCTACAATTTCGGAGGCCTTACACCAGAAAGTCATCGATATCTGGACAAGCAGCTGTGGAGTGCCTGTTGCCGTACCAGCTTTGGACCGCCAATCGCCAATATGCGGAAAATTAGCGCGCTGGCAGATGCTGGAATTATTCAGTTCAAAATTCCTCCACAATCCCATATAAGCTATGATCCCACAAAGCAAAACTTCGAGATTGGAACAGAGGGCGAACAGTATACCGTATCTTATTTGATAGATGGTAGAATTGCTCGTAGTGAGCTAGTACGACAAAATTCCGCTTTGTACACTCGTCTGGCCGCAAAAGGAATGGTCGATATTTTTCAGAATGGTGATTATCAGCCAGGCTGTATTACCATCGAGCAGGATGGACGAACCAAGTCGATGGTAGATGGGCAGGAGATTCCGCTTTATTTTTATGGTACGCCGACCGAAGGCATATTATTTGACAATGATTCCCTATCCAGGGTACGAAACAATTTGGCTAGCCCATGGGCAGGCCGTATACTACAATTAATCAATCCGCATACACATGGAATTTACGCATACCACGACTGATGAAAAACACTTACCACTTACTCCGATTATCCATCCATGGATTCGGGAGGTGGTATCCAATCAATCGTTGTTAGAAGAGGCCGTGAGTGAGTTTCAGTCACCGCTCAACATACAATCTTTAGTACCATTTGAAGAGAATGTAAATGCTTTCAAGTCCGTATTTGACAAGTACGAGCTTCAACATCGTATTTATTTCGCGCGCAAGGCGAATAAATGCATCTCGTATACGACACACGCCGCCGAACTTGGTGAAGGTGTAGACACCGCTAGTTTTGAGGAGCTGGCGCAATGTCTCGAAGCAGGCATAAATCCTGCGCAACTGATATCGACCGCTGCCGTGAAGACCCAGCGGTTGATGGAACTTGCCGTGGATAACGGTGTCACGATTATCATCGACAATCTGGATGAGCTCGACTTGTTAGAAAAAGTGACTGAACGTAGTGGAAAGCAAGCGCACATCAGCTTGCGTGTAGGCGGATTTGATATGAATGGTGCTACCTTACATTCCCGATTCGGTTTCTCGATTGCTGCGGCTCAACAATTGGTGTTGGAAAAGTTGATCAAACACCCTACGCTGCTATATACCGGATTGCACTTTCATTTAAATGGTTATTCTATTCCAGAACGCGCTGTGGCCATCGGTCAATGTATAGCATTGGTGGACGCCCTCAAAGCCCATCAAATTGACACCTTGCATTTGGATATCGGAGGAGGCTATTTGGTCAACTATTTGAGTGACAAAGCGGAGTGGAATACCTTTCAGAGCGAACTAAAAAGAGCGGTATTGAGAAAGCGTCCAGAATTGACCTATCGGAATGATCCATTAGGCATCGTGAAAATAGAAAACACGTTATACGGCGAGGCCAAGGTATATCCCTATTACAGCGAAGTGCACAAAGCTGGATTTTTGGAAAATATATTGACTAGTGCAGTGTCCGGTTATGATGCGCCTATTCACCAACTACTTCGAGACCGTCGTATCGAAATTCGGATTGAACCGGGTAGATCACTTTTAGATCAAGCGGGCATTACCGTGGCACGCGTCGCATTTCGCAAGCACGACTCGGCCGGAAACCTCTTAGTCGGTTTAGAAATGAATCGTACACAAATGAAAAGTTCCAGTGCGGATTTCCTCTTGGATCCAATTCATCTTTCAACGGCTCCGTCATCCGAGTCGGATTTGTTGGAAGAATCTAAGCCTGTTTTTGGTTATCTCGTGGGAGCATACTGTTTGGAACAGGAGTTTATTCTACTGCGCAAAATCAAATTTCATCATTTGCCATCCGTTGGTGATTTAATCGTATTCGTGAATACTGCAGGCTACATGATGCATTTCTTCGAGTCGCAAGCGCATCAATTCGCCTTGGCCGAGAATGTGTTTTATAATAAAGATAAGTCCTTGAGGGTGGATAAATGATGAGGAACAAAGTTAGATCCGCCACGGTGGATTTTTTCTGTTTTCATCGGCTCGATATAATATAATCTGATTGCCATCGGGATCTTTCAGTCGTGCTTCTCGCCATAACCAAGATTGATCTACAGGTTCATGCTCAAAATGTATTCCTTTGGAGGTTAAGACTTTTACATCTTCATCAAGGGTGTCGGTTTCAAAATACAGCCAAGTTTTATCTGTTCCACCTTCTGCTGATTGGTGAAGCGAAAACGTTGCATCTCCATCGGTACACTCAAATCGCGCATATTTTGGCAGAGACTTTACGATGAGTTTTAGTCCCAATAATTCATAAAACAGGATGGATTTTTCCACATCCTCTACAGATATCGTTATTTGATTGAGATCGAGTTTCATATGTTCCCATTTTTGTGTACTATATTGTTTGCAACAGATTAAATATACAGTTTATGAGTAATTTTATAAAAGCTGTTTTTTTGAGCGCATTTTTCTACAATTTATGATCACATATCATCAGTATCTAGATCGATATCCTGTTACAAAGGATAGCAAAACCCTGATATTAGGAACCATTCATCCACATCGCACGGAGGAGTTTATGATTCCATTCTTTTATGGGAATAGAAATAGCCTTTGGAATTTGCTGAGTGACGCATTTCCAGAAAATTTGCCGAAGCCAATTTCTCTGCAAAACATCGTTCGTTTTTTACAGGAAAAGCATATTGCGATGAGCGACACCATTATAAGTTGTCGTAGGACCAATCGTACTGCTTTTGATCGCGACCTAATTCCAATGGAGCTGAATCACGAACTGGTGCAGCAAATTAGAGATGCTCAGATTGATCGCATACTATGCACGAGTTCTTTTGGTAAGAATAATGCCTTTAAACTATTCTATGAAAATATTCTTGGGCTAAAAATAACGACGCAGATCAAAATAGATCGGGAAGTGATCCTACCCGCAGAACTATTTGGCAGACCTATTTTGCTGAAAGCCTTACTATCACCATCTGGGGCGGCGAATATCTCCCTATCCAAAAACCCAATCTATCTCGCACACCGGGAAAAATATGCTGGTCATCCCACACCCATATATGCTTTTAAAGTAGATTATTACAGAGCCGAATTTGATCGTTAGTAGTTGACGTGATGCGCAATTTTTGACATTTTTGTTGCGGCCTTAAACTTTAGGGTTATCACATCAATCCAATAAAAAAGATCATAATGAAGAAATTTACGCTTTTACTACTTTTAAGTTGCCTGAGTTTGGGCGTGTTTGCACAAAGACACTTCGTGAAGACCGATATATTTGGAAATCTCACGTATCGCAGCGATGATGGCAGTTACCAGGCTACACTGAAGAAAAATATCTTTGATGATCTGGTTTTTAGTGATAATAGGCGTAATGAAATTACCTACGAGAAGAAGTATCTTTTAGAACAGTATCCGGGTATCCTAACGAATAGCAATAAACAACAACATGTCTTTATAGATTTAATCCGTGAGAATAGAAGAAGTGAGAATTATACCGCCAAATACAGGATTGATATTTTTGATAAATTAATTATTGAAGACAATAGAGGCTATAAACTGGAGCAAGGGACGGATATTTTCGGTTCCATTCAGCGTAACGAACAAGTTAATGGGGTAAATACAAAGCTGCATAAGACCCTTAACGGTACCTGGGAGTTTATCGAAGGAAAAGATAAAGCCTCTCTAACAAATGATATTTTTAATAGACGAATTTATAGTGATTCTTTTGGTAATGAAATTGAATTTCAGGCAAAATCTTGGCAACGCTTGGTCAATCGCTATGCCACAGAAGAAGATGCCTTTATGTCTTTGGTAGATCAATTTTTTTACCCATAACTTCTCGGCGTATCTGGTCATTCCCCGATTTATCTTACCGTTGTATATCATTCTAAATGGTGATGTTCCCAGTGCTACGAGTTCATAAATTTTAATAATTTGATAACATAAACGCATCGCTATCAACAATCGTTTTTAGATATTTTTGTCAAAATTTCCCATTCTATAGGGGCTTTTGAACATCGGTATGAAAAGCGATTACCTTGAACAACGAGACGTACAGCAATTGGCAGCAGGCGATATAAATGCCTTCAACCGATTGTATGCGCACTATCATAAGCCCGTGCACGCCAATATTTTGAAATTGGTGCACGCTCCAGAGTTGGCCAGTGAATTGCTGCAAGATGTTTTTCTTTCGCTGTGGCAAAATCGCTTTAAGTTCGAATCAAGGGAATCCGTAGGCGGTTGGCTGTTTGTCGTGAGTTACAATAAATCTCTGAATTGCCTCCGTAAGAAGTTGAAAGAGACGGTAGATTATGTCGCTGAATATCCGCATCTCTCTGCTATTTCGCAAATCGAAGAAGATGAAGAAGAATTGAATCGGCAATTGGCACTGATCGATGATGCCATAGAAACTCTCCCAGCACGAAAAAAAGAAGTATTTATGCTGTGCCGTTACGAAGGCCGTTCCAAAGCGGATGTAGCGGCCCTATTGGGCATCAGTCAGCAATCGGTGAGCGATTACCTCAAACAATCCAACAAAGCCATCAAAATGCATGTGATGCAGCATTATTCTTCGCCGATGACACCATTATTGCTCCTGTTTTTTCTGCTGTAACAATACACGTTCAATTTACAATTACTTCATTATTTCTTAACGTAAATAGGCATCCCCAATCGGTGTACATCGGTGTATTTACTCATGATGAAACATCCTATTGGAAGACGTATTGCTGATCTGTGGAAGGGACTATTAAGTCAGAAAGAAAAGGCTATTTTTCTGAAAGATCTAGAGCGCGAGGAAGCGAAAGTAAAAGCGAAATTAGAACAAGCATTCTTCGAAGAAGTAGACCAAAAAGATTCGGGTCTGCTTACGGATCGGGAATATGCCGAGATATTGCAGCAAGTGCATTGCAAAATGGGTGTGCAAGATAAGAAGCCGCGTCGCCTCAGTACTACTTGGACGATAGCAGCAGCGATGTTGTTACTTATTGGCGTGGCAGCGATCACCTTTAAAGTACACTATTCCACATCGGAGCAGCTGCTTAGTAGTGTTCCAAAAGTAAGACAGGATACCATTAGCCTATTTAATACCCAAAGCTACGATCGCTCTGCGCGCTTAAAAGATGGTTCGTTGGTCACCTTAGCTCCGGGAGCTGAGCTTCGCTACACAATAGCATATGGCCAATCCGAGCGTACACTGCACTTGCGTGGCCGCGCTAAATTTGAGGTGGCTCATGATACAAGTCGTCCTTTTACCGTGTGGACAGATGGATATAGCACCACGGCATTGGGCACGGTATTCCTAATCGATGCCAATGCAGAGAATAGCATTGATATCTCCCTGTTATCTGGCAAGATCGTGGTAAAAGGATCACCCACTCATGGAAGAGTGCTGGCCGAGCAATACCTAGTAGCTGGCGACAAATTGTCGATAGATCGGGAAGCAGCCACTTTTGTGTTGCAGTCGCCTAAAAGATCTAAACCAACCATGGCCACTGAAGAGATTGCCCGTGATAGCGAGGGCAGTACACCAGCGCCTTTGCGTTTTACAAATGAGCCGCTACAATCGGTATTTGACGTCATCGCGCAGCGTAAGCAAGTACAAATCGTCACTGCAAATTTGGATCTGCACGGGTTGACCTTCAGTGGTGAATTTGCTGCTTATGAATCGGCCACGATGATGATCCGTGTGATCTGCCAGATGAACGATCTGCACTGCGAAGAGACGCCTACCGCATTGATTATTAGCCAAAAAATAGAAGCGAATCAAACCGTTCCTACAGGAATAAAAAACCAAACAACAAATTAATAGATGAAAAAGAGAAGCATTTTTAGAAATGTTCGGTTAGCGATGAGTGGCGTAGCCTTCTTCCTTGCGGCCAATGCCTGGGCACAGTCTTCCGGACAGTTGCGTGGCACGATCATGGACAATACCGGCACCTACATACCAGGCGCTAACGTGCAGTTGGTCGATGCGAACGGAAAATCGATCGCTCAAGTATCTACCGATGCGAAGGGTATGTTTGTGCTGGAAGGCGTTAATGCAACCACGCAATACCGCATTCGTGTGAGTATGGTAGGTTATCAGCCGTATGAGACAGCGACCAAAGCATTGAGTGCAGGCGAGAGCAGTTCGATGTTGATTAGACTAGAGCAGCAACAGTCTGAATTGGATGAGATTGTAGTAGTAGGTTACGGGCAACAACGTCGCGGCGATCTGACGACGGCAGTGAGTTCCTTGCCCAATGTATCTGATCAGGTAAACCGCCCTTTGAGCAATATTGCCGATATGATGCAGGGCAATGTAGCCGGATTGACGGTGATGTCTCCAGGTGGCGATCCAAGTGCGAATCCAAGGGTCATGGTACGCGGTATGGGAACATTAAATGCTGAAGAACCCCTGTATGTGGTAGATGGTATGCCGTATTACGGTGGTCCCATCAACCCGAATGATATAGAGAAAGTAGATATTTTGAAAGATGCCGCTGCTGCAGCGATCTATGGAGCGCAAGCGTCTTCCGGAGTCATTGTCATTACCACAAAGAGTGGAAAAGCAGGTGCGCCAAAATTAAATGTAGACCTGTACCGTGGTTGGCAGTCGGCTAGCAACTTGCCAAGCGCGCTGGATGCGGCACAATATGCTAATGCCTACAATCAAGCGTATGCGACGAGTGGACTAAACCTGCAAGCAGGGCATGATGCGCAACAGAATCCTTGGGGACAGGTGACGCGTACCAACTGGATGAATGAAATTTTCCAGACCGGGAATATATTGAATGCCAATGCACAGCTTTCTGGCGGAGGAGAGAAATCCAGCTACAGCAGTTCATTCGGTTACCACGACCGCGAAGGGATGTTGCTAAATACCGGTTACAAACGCTTTGCTTACCGCCTTAAATCGGAATTTGATCTCACCGATCGTGTCACCATTGGTCAGAATTTCTACGTCAATCAAACGACGACACGCGGTACCAATACCAGCAGTAGCTATAGCGGCGCTATTATCAATGCGATCTATATGAATCCTGCGGCACCGGTATACGACGACGCGGGTAACTTCCACGGTACAGTGCCATCCGATCTATCAGGATTCTCGAGTATCTATGGCGATACGTATAATCCTGTGGCTTTATTGTTGAGACCTACGGTCAATAATCCAACGCTCAACCTGAATGGTAATGCCTTTGTCAAAGTGGATATTTTGGATGGGTTGACCTTCAAATCCAACTTTGGCCTGAATATGAGACGTTATTCTCTAAAGCGTTTTGATCCAAGAATTCCAGAAATAGGTCGCGCTAGTTTGAATAATTATCTGACCCAGGAAGAATCCAAAGAAGACCGTTGGATCTGGGATCAACAATTGAACTACACCAAAAGCTTTGGTGATCATAACTTCGATGTAGTGGCCGTATATTCTGCGCAAAGAACGCATTATGAGCAGTTTTATGTACAGGGAATGGGCTTCGAACGTGAAGATGATTGGTACCAATACATTGGCAACGCCGCATCATTGCCTACATTGCCGACCAGTAGCGTATGGGAGGATGCTTTGACATCGGCTATCGGACGGGTAAACTACAACTATGCAAATCGTTACTTTATCGGTGCTAGTATTCGTAAAGACCGTACTTCTCGTTTGTCATCGCAAAATCGTTCCGATGTATTCCCGTCCGTTTCAGGTGCATGGAAGATCTCGTCCGAACCATTTTTCCGCAGCTCATTGATCAATGATCTAAAAGTGAGGGCATCATGGGGGCAAATTGGTAATATTCAATCCGTAGATCGATATGCTTTCAATATTCCATTGTCTACCGGTACGATTACGCCGATTGGAGCCGATGGCCAGTTGGTACGCCATTTTGCCGTGAACAAACAATTCAACCCAAATTTGTTGTGGGAAGTCTCACAATCGTTTGATGTGGGGGTAGACATGACGATTTTGAATAAAATTACCATCGCGGCCGATTACTACGAAAAGAAAACATTGGGTATGGTATATACCAATGATGCCAACCCACATGCCGGATTTTCTCAGGGACCGACGTCCAACGTAGGTGATATCCTCAACAAAGGATTTGAGGGATCTGTACGGTACAATGATCGGTTTGGAGAATGGGGCTTTGGTGCGCAGGCAAACATCAGCGTGAATGACAATAAGGTCTTAAACCTGGATGGTTATTTCAATGATTTTATTCAGCATCCAGATAATGTACGAACCGTACTATTGCCTTACCGCTCTACACCTGGGCAACGCCTTTATTCGTATTACTTGATTCCACAAGCGGGTATTTTTAATTCTCAGGAGGAAATCAATGCGCATTCGAGAGATGGTCAATTAATTCAGCCGCAGGCTCGTCCGGGAGATTTTCGTTTCGTGGATACTAATGGCGATGGCCGTATTAATGACGATGACCGTGTATATATGGGTAGTGCTATTCCTCGCTTTACCTATGGTTTCTCCCTCAACTTGGACTATAAGCAATTTGATTTGAACGTATTGACCTACGGCGTATCTGGGTCGAAGATTTTTAATGGCTATAAATATACCGCCTACAATGCTGCTTCTAACGGGTACAACTTAGATAGCCGCGTACTGGATGCTTGGACGCCTCAAAATACGGATGCAGATATTCCTATTTTATCTCGTCAGGATCCAAACAATAACTTTGGAACTGCTTCCGACTGGTACTTAGAGAGTGGCGATTACTTCCGCATCAAAAACGTCACGTTTGGCTATACCTTGCCTTTAGGCAAACTGCAGTCGCGTATATACATCGCAGCAGAGAATCCATTAACGTTCACTTCGTACTCTGGTATCGATCCAGAGGTAGGTACAGTAGGCTTAGATGTAGGTAATTACCCGTTAGCAAAAACATATACAGTAGGTTTAAATGTTAATTTTTAATCCTTAAAATCAACGATAATGTCTTTAAAAATGAATAAATATATCGCGATGGCCTTAGTGAGTATGGGGTTAGTCGCACAATCGTGTTCCACCGATTTTACAGACCTTACTCCACAGGGATCAATTACCGATGCGAACTATTGGAAAACAGAGGCTGATGCGATCTTCGCTGCAAATGGACTATATCAGCATTTCAATGATGGAGATTTGTTTGGAAGAGGGTTATTCTGGCTTGTGAATGCTTCGGACGATATGGTGACTGGCCGTACCGATGCTGGTTCTGCTGCGGTGCGTAACTTCACCGCCAATGGTAATGAAAGCCGGGTGAACTCCATGTACAAGCGTATCTATCAAATCGTACAACGTGCCAATACCATCATTAGTAAGGTGCCAGCTATGGAAATCACGGAGCAGACGAAGCAACGCGTGTTAGGCGAAGCTTATTTTATGCGTGCCTATGCTTACTTTTATTTGACACAGCATTATGGCGATCAGCGCGCAGGGCTTCCGATCGTGACCGAAGAAAACATGTTGGAGACACGCTTTGAGCGTCCTGCCCATGTGCGTGAAAACTTTGCAATGATGGAAGCAGACCTGTTAAAAGCTGCCGAAATGCTACCTTTAGTAACGACCTACGGATCTGCAGATTTGGGTCGTGCAAATAAAGATGCAGCCTATGCTTATTTGGCAAAGACAAACCTGCAATGGGCGCGTTATGATGTGGCGAAATGGGCTGAAGTGGCGAAGTATTGTGATCTGGTAACCAATTCTGGTTCGGGTAGAAAGCTGATTGATACCAATAATCCAGCAGAAGATTTTGCCAGTGTTTTTTATGTGGCTAACAATTACTCGAGCGAGTATATCTTCTCGGTAGTGTCTAACAAAATTCAGGGATCGATATTGCCTGCCGTTATGTTTGAAAACACAGGGTACGGACTATACAATGGTTGGGGATATTTTCACCCTACGTTAGAATTGTACAATTCGTTTGAAGCAGGAGATGCACGCAAAAAGGCGACTATCTTGGAGTTCAATGATACCTATACTTTGTTTGGATCGGAGCGCCGATATTCTTCTTCCAACTCGCAGACTGGTTTTCAGTTTAAGAAATACATGGATCCGTTTAAATACCCTATTGCGCAGCATTTAAATCCAAATGGAGATTACCCAACTTCGGATCTGAATGTGCCTTTGGTACGCTACGCGGATATTTTATTGATGAAATCAGAAGCGCAAATTATGCAAGGACAGAATGGTGATGCAGGTATCAACCTCGTGCGCGATCGGGCAGGGTTAGCTCCACTTACAGGTGCCACGATGGCACATTTGAAACGCGAACGTCGTTCGGAATTTGCTGGTGAGTATACCGACAGACACTCCGACTTGGTACGTTGGGGAGATGCACAGGCAGCGTACGCACGAGTGGCTACTGGCCGTCAGCATGTGACCAAGACCGATCCGGCTTCTACCTTTACCACCATCACCGTCTGGCCAGCACGTAATTTCAATCCAACGGTTCACCACGTGTGGCCAATTCCTCCGCAAGATGTGAGTAATGCGGGTATTGCGCAGAATGAGGGCTGGTAAATAAGAATAGAATGAATAAATTAAGCTATGCAATCCCAATGGTTTTCTAGGATCGAAAGGGCTTGCATAGCTTTGGATGTAAATACGAGAAGATGAAGAATTTTTTAGGAGTATCGTTAGCCTGCCTATGTTTCTGTTGGAACCAAGAGCCGGTAGTCGCACAAGAAGCCAGCAGTTTGAGTCAGCGTTTTGAGCAGCTGATGTTTGCCGACAAAGAAGCCGGTATACTGAATGTGCGTGGCCATAGCCACAATGATTACGAGCAGGCGATTCCATTCCTTACCGCGTACCATGCTGGGATGGAATCGATCGAAGTCGATCTGTTTTTGAGAGATGATACTTTGTATGCGGCGCATGACCAGAAAGATATTACGGTAGGTCGCACTTTAGAAAAGTTGTACTTACAGCCTTTAGCAGAATTGTATCGTGCGAATGGGGCGCATCCATTTGCCGATACTACTAAGAACCTGCAATTACTGTTGGATTTTAAGGAAGATTATCAACGCTTGATGCCAAGCTTGATTGCGCTGCTGCTTAAATACGATTTCTTATTTGACGATGCCCGATCTGCCCATCCGGTACACATTGTGATCAGCGGCAATATGCCTGCTCCAGAACTGTTTTCTCAATTTCCGACATGGATTAAGTTTGATGGCAGGCCGAATATCCCTTACACCGACGCACAACGCAAACATCTAGGCATGATAAGCCAAGATCTGCGCGTTTACAGCCAATGGAATGGTAAGGGTGAGCCTGCTAAAATGGAACTGCAAAAGATCATGCAGGATGCCAAGCAAGCGGCAGATTGGGGCGTATCATTTCGACTTTGGGGTACGTCAGACAATGTAAATACCTGGATTGTGCTCGAAAAGATGGGCGTCACCTGGCTCAATACCGATCATCCAGCGCAGCTGAAAGTGTATTTAGATGAATTGCTTGCGTCTCGTTTTCAACTCGTAAAACTGTATCCTGTTTATTCTCCAACGTATGCTAGCGATGGTGCGAAGAAGGAGATTCGCAATGTAATCCTCTTGATTGGTGATGGGATGGGTTTAGGACATCTGCAATCGGCTATTATCGCCAATCGTGGTGAATCGAATATAAAGCAAATGCGGCATATTGGTTTTTCATCGACGACATCGTACAGCTTAGGAAATACGGACTCTGGTGCTGGCGGTACCGCTATTGCTACGGGCATGAAAACTTACAATGGACAAATCAGCGTGGATACCAATGGTGTTGCTTTGGCAGCGATTCCGGATCGGATTAGGGAACGAGGCATGCGCACGGGCATTATTTCCACTGGTGATGCATCGGATGCCACGCCAGCGGTATTTTACGCAAAACATAAAAACAGAAATGCTTCCGAAGACATCACACAGTCTTTGGTCACCAACCAATCCATCGATATCTTAATTGCTGGGCGACCTAGCCCATATCGTGATGTCGCAAAACACCAAAAACTGGTTACAGATCTTGCGAAGAACGATTTTACACTGCTCGAAGATCTCGTTTCGTTTCAGCAATCGAAGGCAGAGAAGTTAGTGACATTTTTGCCCGATTCCCTTACGCGTCCGGCAAAAGAGGGTAGAGGACCAGTCTTGTCGCAATTAGTAAATCTCACTATTCAAAAGCTAGATAAGCGGGATAAGGGATTCTTTATCATGGCCGAAAGTGCGCAAATCGACTACGGTGGGCATGCGCGCGATCTGACTTATGTTGCTGCAGAAACGGTGGATTTTGATCAAGCAGTAGGAGAGGCGCTTCGCTTTGCCGATGCCGATGGCCATACGCTAGTATTGGTCACGGCCGATCACGAAACAGGTGCTTTGAATTTATTGGATGTAGATCAGGCTACTGGAAAGATTCAAGGACATTTTGCTTCTAACGATCACAGCAGTATGCTGGTTCCGGTATTGGCGTATGGGCCAGGAGCGCAGGCATTCATCGGATTCTATGAGAACACCGAAATTTTTCATCGCTTGATACAATTGTTGGAAAAGAAATAATCTTTGGGGCTATATTATAATACAAAGGGTTGCCGATCCTAAACTGGCAACCCTTTGTTGTTTTTGGAACTTTATTAACCTTATCAATTTTCTGAACCTTATTAACTAAAAGAAGCGTCCTTGCGAACCCGAGGGACGAGGGTGCGGCAATCTAAATTTTACGCACATAAGATTGCGTTGTCGTACCTCCGCGCAATGACGGAGTAGGGTGTTAAATTACTTCCAAATAGATTCTGCCTCAAATACCTCCAAATTGGTGACGTCAATATTATTTCCCCAGAAGTGAAAACCTTCCTTATTATTACGGTCGGGTTTGCGCTCCATCGAGTAAGAATATTTTCCGCCATCGATGAAAACTTCGATAGACGTGTTGTCAATAAATATATCTGCCGTAAGCTCCATGCTGGTCATATCCTCTGGCGAATAGAATACACCATTGATGGTATTGTGGTTCATGTCGTATCCGACAATACGTTGTCCGAAAAGATTAAATCCCGCGTCGGTAGCATGAGATAGCTTAAAGGTCGTTTTGATACGCAGTTGTTTGGCATTGTAATAGGCCTTTAGCTTTTCGTTTGCTTGATCCGCTTTTAGGTTCGACCAGCTTTGCACTGGCGTGAATATCTTTTCTATTTCTTCAACAGGTTGGCTGAAAAGACGAACACCATTATTTGTGGTTTTTAAGGTCAGTTCGGTAGGTAATAGAAACATACCATTGAAAGGCATGCCGGGATGCGCCACCCGTCCCCAACCGATTTGAATCCTTCGCCCGTCACTTTCCGGAATATTAGAGAATGTCTGTGCGGCATAAATAGTTCCAGTTCCTAGTTGATGCTTTCCGCTTTCCGGCGTAAAAATTTTGCCATCAAATGAGCCGATCATATAGGTGTTGGAGGCACCATACATTACCCATTTCTTATTGTTCTCATCCCCATCTATAGGCAGTTCGAACAACTCTGGACATTCCCAAAAGCCCGTGGTATGGCTCTCGTATGTCCAATCCTTCAAGTTGGAAGACGTGTAAATAGATTGGCCATCCCGTTCGTTGAGTACCATAACCCAGTGCTTACTTGGGGCATACCAAATAATCTTGGGATCGCGGGTATCTACGCTATTCCATTTCTCTTTGCTATCAATAACAGGGTTATTAGCGTATTTAGTCCAGGTTCTTCCATGATCCAAGCTATATGCCATACATTGCACTTGTTTATCGCTAGAATAGGCCGTATAAGACGCCACCATCGCTGGCTTTCCGGGCTTTCCGAATCCGGAAGTATTGTCGTAATCAATGACGGCTGATCCGGAAAACATGGTGCCTATTTTATCTGGATGCAAGGCCACAGGAAGCTCTTCCCAATGGATTAAATCTGTACTCACTGCATGTCCCCAAGACATATTCTCCCATTCCCGTTCATACGGATTGTGCTGGTAAAATAAATGGTATTCGCCCTCAAAAAAAATGAGGCCATTTGGATCATTGACCCAACCCCGGCGTGTGGTGAAATGAAATTGAGGTCGGTTTACTTCCTGATAGATGGAATCCTGTCCGGCGATTCTATCATCCTGATAGATCTTGCTCAGCGCACTTTCATCTCCATCATAGCTTAGCATGATAGTTTTACCTTTATAGGCGGATACATCGGTGAATACCCAATATTCAGGATCTCCATTGGCGAGCCTAATGTTAAATTGACGATCTTCTTTGCCATCAACCGTCATCTTCATGACCTGACGATCCACCTGGTGGGAGATAGGGAAATTAATGTATTGCTTGGTTACTTTGATTTTTATATCTGCGGCCTGCATAGACACTGCGAAGCATGCCAATGCAATGGTGCTTAAGATGTATTTATTCATGATGGTATAAGCTTGTAAATAGCGGTTTATTGTATGTAAAATCAAATCTGCAAATTATAACCAGAGTAACCTGTCATAATCGTCTCAATTTTGTTTTATTTTCTATCATTTTGGCTTACTCTAAGTTCATTTATTCGTGGCTCGATACCAATTATGGTCGACATGATCTAAATCGAAAGTTCCCAATAAATCCAATCCAACTTTTCTTTTTCAAATGAATTAGTTGATATCTTCTCGATATCAATTACCATATTTCCTTGATCGCAATAAATAGAGTAAGTTGATAACTTTATGTTAACATAATAATGTCTACCTTTTTTGTAGTATTATTTTGTATTTATGATATACTTTCATAATTTAGAATATAAATATAAGATTAATAGCTTTTTAAACTGTTTTCTTATAACCTGTTGCGATCAGGGGGTGTTTTTAGGTAATTAATCAATAAGAAATCCAAAGGTTTATCCATTTTATAATCGAGCTAATAAGACTTCTTTTGCTATCAATATTTAACAAAAACTATAAAGGATGAGTGAACAATCAAAACAAGGACAAACCGCACTCGGTGACGTTGCCGCAAGGCATTTGGCGATTGCTACCAGAACGACTGGTCAACTAGAAAGTGTCTCCCCGCGTTGGGTGGTACATTTGCTACAGTGGCTGCCGGTTGAGTCGGGCGTATTTAGATTAAACAAAGTTGTGGGAGAGGATAGTATTCAGGTAGATTGTTCTCGTAGAGATGAAAGTGTGCTACCACACACCTTTGTCGATTACGACGAAAACCCGAGAGAATATAATCTACAGGCTGTGAATACGCTGATTGACGTACATACTCGCGTGTCAGATCTTTATAGTAAGCCTTATAACCAGATCAGCGAACAGCTTCGTTTAGCCATTGAGAAGATCAAAGAGCGGCAGGAGAGTGAATTGATTAATAATGCAGACTACGGTATTTTGAGCAATGTGGCGGCTAAGCAAATTATTAAAACAAGAAGTGGCGCACCCACCCCAGATGACATGGACGAATTACTGACCAAAGTCTGGAAGCAGCCGGGATTTTTTCTGTTGCATCCGCTCACTATTGCAGCATTTGGCCGGGAATGTACACGTCGCGGTGTACCACCTCCGACAGTTACTCTGTTTGGATCGCCATTTCTGACATGGCGTGGCATACCACTGATTCCAAGCGACAAAGTACCTATAGTAAAAGGCAAGACCAAGATATTGCTGATCAGAACCGGACAATCCAGGCAAGGAGTTATAGGACTTTATCAACCAGACTTGCCAGGAGAGCAAACACCGGGTCTTTCCATCAAATTTACCGGCATCAATGATAAGGCTATTGCCTCTTACCTGATTTCCTTATACTGCTCTTTAGTTATTCTGGTAGATGACGCAGTTGCAGTATTGGAGGATGTAGATATCACCAAATACCACGAATATAATTACGGTTAACGAGTACAGCGTGGATAGAGAAAATATATAAAGGATAATCGGCTAAAATGATGCATACTTATGTCTGAATTAAATGTTGAATTCGAAAATTTTTTGAAAGAAGAAGCCAACCGCTATTTCAAAGCGCCACCTAATGAATCGGAGGCGAATGCTAGTCAACTGGCACAGGACCGCGAACATCGGGATATTATTAACGACGTGGTAAAGCCGGAGGTATATTTTCCTTATGAAATAGGAAATTCATCTGTTGATAGGCTATCGGCAGGTCATTCGAACAAGCGCTCATTGTCCCACATCGCATCAGGACACGAAAATCATGGTAGCATTAATCCACCAGTGGATTTTACAGATTCTGCTAACTTTGGAGGGTCTGCAGATTCGTCGCTTACCGAAGTAGGAGGTATTGGCGGTAAATCTGTGAAATCATCAGGAAATGGTCTACTTTACGATCCTGCGCGACTTACCTTGCCATATCAAGAAAGATATGAACAACCAATAATCGAATTGTCCGAAAGATTAAAAGGAGGACATTCATTTACACATGGTGCTCAATTTCCGGTAGACAACCAAGAATCTGCATACTACTTTTTAGCTGAAAACCCCTTTAAAGATCATCTCTTGACTGAAGGGATCGATTCTTCGGTGAAAAATGTGACTGCATTAGATGTTGGTGCTATCCGTGCTGATTTTCCCATTTTGAATGAGTCTGTCAATGGCCATCCATTAATTTGGCTGGATAATGCCGCGACAACGCAAAAACCTCAGGTGGTGATAGACCGTCTGGCTTATTTTTATGCGCATGAAAACTCGAATATCCACCGAGCTGCCCATAAACTTGCTGCGCGGGCAACGGATGCTTACGAAGAGGCAAGAAATGTGGTTAAAGACTTTTTAAACGCTTCGTCTGCAAATGAAATTGTCTTTACACGCGGTACCACAGAAGCAATCAATTTAGTTGCCAGCAGCTGGGGAGAAGAAAATATTGGAGCACAGGATGAGATCATTCTGAGTAACTTGGAACATCATGCGAATATTGTACCTTGGCAATTGCTTAGTCAGCGAAAGGGGTTTAAAATTCGTGTCATACCAGTGGATGATGCTGGTGATTTATTGCTAGATGAATATACAAAAATACTATCTCCGAAGACCAAACTAGTCTCATTTACTCATGTAAGTAATGCCCTTGGCACCGTGACGCCGGCTAAGCAAATTATTGATCTTGCCCACCAGGCTGGAGCGAAGGTTTTGTTGGATGGAGCACAATCGGTATCGCATATGCGGATCGACTTGCAATACCTCAATCCCGATTTCTTTGTGTTTTCAGGGCATAAAGTTTTTGGTCCGACAGGTATTGGCGTACTCTACGGAAAGGAAGAACTGCTTAATCGTATGCAGCCCTACCAAGGTGGAGGTAATATGATCAAGGATGTCCGTTTTGATCAGACGACTTACCATGATGCACCGAATAGATTTGAGGCTGGCACAGGCAATATTGCCGATGCCGTTGGTTTGGCAGCAGCATTGCGTTATGTGCAGGGTGTTGGTTTGGAAGGTATTAGCGCCTACGAACACTATTTGCTAGCCTATGCCAGCAACCTACTCCAACAATTGCCGGGCATCACTTTAATCGGTACTGCACAGCATAAAGCCAGTGTTCTTTCGTTTACTATTAACGGTATCGCAAATGATGAAGTTGGTGCCGCACTCAATGAGGTAGGTATTGCTGTTCGGACAGGGCACCATTGTGCACAGCCGATTTTACGGAGACTGGGACATGAATCCACCGTGCGACCATCACTAGCATTTTACAATACCTGTCAGGAAATAGATTTTTTAATACATACTTTAGAGCAGTTTATCTGGCAGAGAAAACGTTATTATTAGAAAGTACACACCCAAATGATAAAATAGATATGGCAATCGTGAAAAATAAGTCTTTACTGTATGGCGACGCTACAGTAATACGATTGGTCGCTGCACAGGTTTTCGTAATTGCTATAGTGACATTGTTTACTCATTCCGTGTTACTGATCGCTTTTTTGCTAGTAGACTTTGCTATTCGAGCATTTTCTAACCAGCCTTCGGTATTAAAATGGCTTGCTCAAAAAATTACTACACGTCTCTCTGTTTCGCCTAAACCTATTTTCCTGCCGCCTAAGAAATTTGCTGCTCTACTGGGTTTTATTTTCACTGCTATCTGGTTGGTATTCTTGATTTTTGGTAGACCTGATTTGGCATTGGTGGTAGGTGTTGTCTTGTTGATATGTGCTTTTTTGGAAGCCGTATTTCAGGTATGTGTGGGCTGCTACGTATATAATTGGGTGGTCGCGCCATGGCTTAGGCAATCGAATAAGTAACGTTAATAAAAAACTATTTAGTCTTTCAAATACTGCTGTATATAGCTTAAGATCATTGCTCTTTCTTCCGCCGTGGCATCGTCATCCATATTGCTATGGTTGATATCGACAAACTGAATGGTCATGCCTAAATTCGCGGCCTCTTCTTCACTCGGCAAGACACCATCATCCGCCGGATAATCGTTGGATCGGATGGAATATATTTTAGGGCTAGTTACCCTTGGCAATGGCATCCGTCGGTTGTCCAGAGAAATGACTTTATGAATCAACAATGGATACTCGTGCGCAAAAAGTACCGACATATCTCCGCCATTGGAGTGACCGATAAGGGTAACGTCGTTAAATTCCAAATTGGTATGTTGTTCTTTTAAAGTCGATAATACGAAATGAATGTTTTCCATACCCCGTTTCCAATTGGGCATGCGCGTTTCCAAAAATTTACCTTCCATAGATAGCAACTCATCGCTGGGTAGTTCATGCTGTATGCTAATCACGAAGTAACCTTCTTGCGCTAGAGAATTGGCTAGATAGCTGTATTGTAAATAATCACCTCCTTGATTTTGTCCATAACCATGACTGATAATGGCTATCTTTTGGAATTTGACCGGCTTTTTTTGCTCATCGATATAATAGGCGAGGGGTATTTGCCGATTGCGCGTTTTATCAAAAAATTCGTCGTGAACCACCGTCACAGAATCTTCGCTCAGATAAATACAGTTAGAAGCTGTATTCGCTGCGCTATCAGAAAACATCAACAAATAGGCAGTTAATAGGAGTAAATAGGTTTTCATGAAGTAATAGTTTTTATATTGGATATTTTTCCATCGATGTAGTCGAAACTATACTTATTATTACCTTTTTCGATAACGGTAGTGAATGGGGCACATGCTATCGTGATATCTGTCGGAAACCAGGTTTCTTTTACCCTGTAGTTAGGCAATAAAAATAAACCATACTGCGATCCGCTAGCGGCGAAACGCAACAGATCACCCTTCCATAAACTAATACCAAAATTAGTTTCCAATTCTTCCAAAGTTTGGCTAATATCCTTTGTTGGTAATCCAATTTCATTCACACATAAGAAATCCGAAATATTAAAAGAAAGGTCTGACGTATTTTTTAGGTCATGCCGCACAATACATTCTGCAATATTACCTGCACCATCGTAGAAGTAAAAAGAGTGCGGATTCCAATCGTCGAAAAACACAATTTTTTCGTTGGTTTCCGTATCTATGATCGCAACTTTAGATTCCATCCAGGCCAATGCTTCGTACAATTTATTGCTGGGAATAAGGAAGCAATAGTGGTAAAGGTGGGCTTCTTCACTTTGCCGAAACTCCAGTCTACTCCAGCCCACCTCAATCACAAATGATGTTTCCATCTCCTCGATTAATGGAAATCCCAAGACATGCAGATAAAAATCTTTTTGTTCGGGTAACTTATTGGTATAAAGAGTGAGCTGTCTAATCTTCATAATCTGCACTGATCTTTATTTCAACTTCACGATTAGCTTATCGTTTAAGTTTTCGCTCGTAGCGACCAGCTTATTATCTACCCATACACAAAGCATGCTTTGATCGCCCGTTTTGTTTTTATCCCAGTCTTTTTTCCAAACGATATCTACATCATGTTCATGATAGCGTAGCTGTCCCAGGTAAAAATACTCCAATTCCTCGGCAGGAAGCAACGGTTCGATCTCAAATTGATCCGCGTGCACAGCCTTAAAACCGAGTAGGTCTTCAATAATAATATCCGGATAAGTGGAATGGAAATAATCCTGTTCGCCGCCGAATTCCTGACCATCACTAGGGATGTACCATTCCCCAATATTGGGTTTGGCGGGATTGTGCAGGGCCGTCAGTTCGCTGATATGCTTATATAACAATTGCCGGTCTTTTTCGATAATGTCTGATTTGTAATCGCGCAGGTAATTAGCATAAGCTTTGTATACCACCGAATTTTGAAAAGGCCAACCACGTCCATTCCAGGCATACGCTTGCTCATTGTAGTAGGGGTGCTGTCGCTCCGCAGTAGTCATTCCTTTGCCGTTGGAAAAGCCCTTCTCACTGGCAAACATCTCCCAGGCAGCGGCATATTTTTCTGCCTTTCCAGGAGGAATCATGCCAAAGTACCAAGGCGTGTAACCAACTGACTCCCGAACCTTTGCTTCAAAATCACCTATGCCGAAAGTGTTGTCCCCAGCACTATAACTATTGAAAAATTGATCGTTTTCATTCCATAAGACCGCCATTGTCTTTTGTTGTAAATCCGCTGAACGATTGGCGTAATAAGCTGATTTTTGGGTAGAGCTGGCCTTTTCGGAAGTTCGTTCATCTAGTGAATACAATGTGCTTAGCGCCTTTAGATTGCCATAAGCATAGCTGTTTACGGAGGGACGAACCAAATAAAAATCTGGATATCCTTTTCGGTATGCTTTTGCGTATTGCGTCGCCTGTGCTGATTTAGCGGCCTTATCCGTCGTATTCCATCCCAGATAATATTGCTTCCAGTTTTCCGCCGTGTACAAATCATATGCGCCCTTACTTTCGATTAACCCCAATACCGCTGAAAGGCTAAACTCCATGCCATCGTAGAGGTCTAAGATTTTGTATAACCCATTTGTTTTTGCATTCGCGTTTTGCACCGTAAATAAGCTATCCCACACCGCTTGATGCTGTTCCATATAAGGTAGGATGTCGTGCATCCAGCTGTGGTTGGGATGAATACGTAAGTAGGCATCCACGCCATCTACCATCCAGCTAGAAAAGTGATGGCTTTCCGGGCGACTCTTATACGTTAAGAAATTTCCGTTTTCGCGCTGCTGTAATTTGGAAGCCGAACCGCGCATAAAATAATCGGCATAAGACTGCAGGTATTTGGGGTCGCGTAGCCATCGTACATCATAGAACTGATGCCCGGCAGGGCAGGTGATCGCGCCGCTAAGGGAAGCCCAGGGTTTGTCGCCAAAAAATTCAGTCACCACCCAATAATTTTTGCCATCTATTGGGTCCGCATACTCTTTCAAATGTTTGCTGATCATCCACCAGCGATAGTTGTAGACACGGTCCATCGCATTGTTGGAACTACTAAACAGCGGAATATTTTTTAGCAGAAATGCTTCGTTATTGCTGCTATCGAATGGCCCATCGGAATCTGGCCTATCCGGATAGGTATTGAATTCCCTCACATTGGCGGATAGATTTGCAACGGCTATTTGTTGAAGACGAGTGCGCTCAGAATCGTATGCAGCCTTTCTCTGTTGACTCTTACATGAAGCCAGAAGCACACCTACTAAAATGTAGAAAAAAAGGATTTTTAGTGAACGGATACGGTAAAAATAGATCTGCATAAAAGGCATTGTTATTGCGCGATTGCGTTTCCTAAAGATAGTAATTAGAGGAAGCAATAGCAACAATAACCATCGCTTTGATCATGGTGAGTAGTTTATCTATCTGTACTATCTACGATGTCTTGAGCAGATGTCTATTTATAGCGAGTTATCCTTTTCAAGTTATCTGTTCGAAGACTATACTACGCATGGTGATTCTGGTTGCCACTAAAATTAGCGAGCGATAAGTAAGATAGAATTTACATTCATTAATCGGGCTTGTATGTCTTAATTCTGCGTGAAAGGCTTTTTCGTATAGTGCAAGCCAAATAATAATCTGTTGGATCCGGAAATCCGTTAAATTGTACAATTACTCCCGGTTCAACAGAAACAGTTTGACTCACTTTCTTGGCTAAAAGAGCAGAAATACGATAACTGTCGAAGGGCTGCTCGCGCTCTAGATTCATCCGGATTTCATGCCGAAAGATTAAGCCCCAGACCGAGTTTTCGGCACGATCCAGCTTCCAAAATGAATTGAATAAATACCGTGCCCGAAATAGAAAGCGTTCATTAAATAGAAAACGTTCTTCCAGACGAAATCGATGCGCTATAGAATATCTTGGACTAACCACATTGTTAAAGGTGATCTGTTGAAATAGTCGGTGTTCGGGAAGACTAAACTTTTCTCCGAGACTATTATAGGGCTCCAGCAATAAAAACATGTAACCTCCACCTACAAAAGTGTTTGTGTTTTTCAGTCGGTATTCCAATGACCCGTTGATTAGACTTAATCTACTATTCTGAACTGGGACATCGTAGAACCGTTGCTGAAAATTCGCATTATATCGCCAATTATCCGAAATTTCACCTTGTAAATTTCCATGAAACCAGCTGTTTAACCCACCGGGTTGTGCTTGGATTGATAATAGGTTAGCAGCGTACAAGATGATAATGATCAGTAATCTTTTAATGAATGTAGTCATGTTGTAAAGTTTATTGGTTAGATAAAAAGCAAGAACGCTTATACGATATTAAAAATATAGAGCATAGCGATCAGGATTATACTGAATGCCCAGGTATAGAAAAAAGCGTATTTTAGGTATTTTCCTAAATCAAGACCCGTCAAACCCAAGGCTAGCCAAAGTGCGGGAGATAGTGGGCTAATAAAAGTTCCAACGATATTTCCGACCATCATGACATGCATAGCGGTCAGCGGATCCACTCCGTATTGGGTGGTAACTTCTAGGATGACTGGAAAGAGTGCAAAATAAGTCGCGTCTGTACTTAAGATTAATTCAAGGGGTAGTCCTAAAAATCCGATAATGAGATGTAAATGTGGAATAGCAGAATCCGGAAGAATGGTTAGTAAATCGTGAGACATCGCTTCTAACATGCCCGTACCATTCAATACGCCCAATAAAACTCCTGCTGATACAATGATGATGGCCATCAACAAACTTGCCGGAGCATGTTTTTGTAAAACATCCAGTTGCATCTTTTTCGCCGGATAATTTAGAATAAGCGCTATGCTTGTTCCGATCATAAAGACCAAACTAGAAGGGACGACATCGAAAAATAGGCTTGAAATCACTATTACGGTTAAAGTAAAATTAATCCATAACGGGGCTTTCATACCATTTATGTTAGGGATAATACTCTTGGCTGTAATGCCTGTTTCTGATGCATAGGCTTCGTGAAGTGGCGGGTTTAAGGCAGCACGCCGTTGTTCACGTAAGCCAAAAATGTAAGCGATCACCACCATAAAAAATATTCCGATTAATTGTATCGGGATAAGAGGCTTCCACACATCAGTTGGTTGCATCCCGAGCACGATTGCTGCACGGCCGGTAGGTCCAGCCCATGGAATCAAGTTGACGATACTGGCACTAATAGCGATTAGCGTGAGCAATAAGTAAGGGTTCATATTGAGCCTTCTATACAGTGGGAGTAATGCAGGTATAGTAATCAAAAAAGTAGCGGCTCCCGATCCATCAAGGTGCACCACCGCCGCAATAAGGACGGTACCACAGGTGATGGCAATTCTGTTAGATTTTGTGAGTTTTAGTACTTTGGATATGAGTGGGTTGAATAACCCGATGTCGTTCATAATCCCAAAAAAAATGATGGCGAAAATAAACATAATGGCAATCTCGAATACTTTTGCAACACCGGCTTTGTAGTATTCGGTGATCTGAGAAAGATCGAAGCCGGCTACAAGCGCAGCCACTATAGGAATAGTGCACAACACAACAAAAGGAGAGAAGTATCTACTCATCATCAATGCAACGATTGATACGAGCATGACAATACCAATAATACTTAGCATAGAAATACGTACTTAAAGTTTATAGAATGGTTATCTTTTTATCCCGGAGGATAGTTCTCAAAACTAGATACCTCGTTCTTAAATAATGAAACGATATTTATTCCGAAGGTTAATTTTTTTAATATCTATATTTCCGAAAAGCCATATTTTTTCGGAAATTCGTCGGAAAGCAATTGGAGAGGGCATTATGGAGATACTGACCGGTAAAGAAGAAGTACATTACCTTATTAGAAAAGTTATAGTAAAATTTGAGGAGGCGAGCGGTCAAGTCATTGTTTGTAATACGAATCGTGAAAATTACGCTGCTATAGCACAGCAACTGAGTCTGATTAGTAACGAACTCCCTTTTACAGCTCAAGAAAAACAGCATCAGGAGTATCCAGTACCTAATGATAAGGAGCTGAACTTACAGTATCCTCACCGACAATATGATCTTACTGGAGGACAGATCAAAGATGTGTATTTTGGACTGGTAAAAAAGCCACGCCCGCAGTTAGTGGATGCCTGTTACATCTATTTGTATGGGGTAGGAAGATTGGGGTTCGAAAAAAATCCAGTAGATAATAATTTACTTGTTACGAATACGGAAAAATTGGCCGATTCAACCCTAACAAAGAAGCCTTCA